>CAZKMH010000473.1:0-3477 GCA_964553395.1 uncultured Rikenellaceae bacterium
GTATAGCAATCGTGCACCGTCAGCACCCTGATAGGCCTGTCCGCGACGTCCTGTAACCCAGGTAACGCCCTGGTTTACATCGGGATTTATAGATGCTATCCTCTCGGTAGCATTCCCGTCAAAAGGAAAATGTGCCGTCAGATTGGCTGTTGCAATGGTATTGGGGTCAATTTTCCCCCCATTTCCGTTATCATCATCTTTTTTACAGGATGAAACGATCATACTGATTACGAGAATTACACCAAGTAATGTCCCGCTGATTTTAATTATATTTTTCATAATTTATTAAATTGGTAAAACGTTGAACTTCAATTATTTCCACTAATCTCAATCACTCATTCTCCTTCAACCTTTCAATACCCCGGATTCTGTGTCAGATTCGGGTTCAGCTGTAGCTGGGCTGCCGGAATGGGAAATACTTCATGTTTCCCTGCTGTAAATCCTTTGCCTGCCAGGGCAGTTGCCGCCTGACCGGTACGGACAAGGTCGAAAAACCTGTCCTCTTCCATTGCAAATTCAGCCCTTCGCTCATCCCATATCTGCTGAACCGTGACCCCGCTAAATCCAGTTAATCCCGCTCTAATCCTGACCAGATTGACTGCATCATCAGCAGTTAGTCCGCTAATTGCTGGTACTGTTGCTCCCCTGGTTTTCGCTTCCGCATACATCAGTAGAACATCGGAGTACCTTAAAATCCTGACATTATGGTCAAATCCGTACCCGTTAAAATTCCACCTGTTATAGATTAGCGGTGTGTAAACTTTGCCATTGTACACAGGATTGGTACATGTTGTTTTTATACTGTCGCCTTCAGGTGTTTTTGTGCCCCTGTATAGCAGCGTGGTTGCAGGCCGGATTACTTCACCCCTTGAGGTGAAGAAGTTTATCAGATCCTGGCTGGGAGTGCAAAAACCCCATCCCTGCAGTCCACCCGGAGAGTTCCCCCTGGGTCCCTGAACGAATGCATATTCAATGTATGTCACATCGCCGGTTGTCCGTCCCAGAGTTGAGCTCTGAAGCTCAAAAAGTGATTCAGGGCTGTTTTCACCGTCGATACTGAACTCTTCCCTGAAATCGTCAAGTAGTCCATACCTTCCGGAGGCGATGATCTTATCAGTAAGACTGGCAACCGAATCAAATTCCCCCTGGTAAAGGTGAACCTTGGCTTTTAAAGCCATAGCAGTGTATCTGGTGATCCTTCCGGCCCATTCGTTTGAATAAGTTTCAGGAAGGACTTCAATAGCTTCCCCGAGGAGTTCCTCAATCAGGCTGTACAACTCTGCAGTCGTTGCCTGGGGGACCTGTGCAAGCTGTTCCGCTGTCAGGATCGTATCGACAATCGGAACTCTTCCAAACAGGCGGGTCAAATTAAAATAAGCATAAGCCCTGATTGTTTTTGCTTCACCCTGGCAGCTGATTGCAAATTGCTTATTTTCAGCATTTTGCTGGGCAGCAACAAAAAGAGGCATTTGCTGAACTGCGTGATTAGCTGAACTTGCAATCCCATAAAATCCGGTCCACAGGCTATTGAGAAGTCCGTTGTTTGCCTGGTAGTCGAGATCATCCATTTCCTTCATCGGTGGATTATCTTCAGGAGTGCTGCCCTTGTCGGCATTATCCGATGTTATTTCAAATGCGCCTATATACGCGAAGGCATGAGCGTTAAAACTTCTCATTTCTGCATAGGCAGCGCTAACAGGAAGGAATATATTTTCCGGCTTTGAATAATCAATTCCCGACGAAGGCACTGTAGCTTCAGGCCGGATATCAAGAAAATCCTCACAGCCTGTCAGAAGCAGTGTTATCAGGATTAACGGTATTATAAAAAGTCGTTTCATTTCTTAATGCTGATGCAGATTAAAAATCAAGTTTCAGACCTAAAGTATATATCGATTGCATGGGATAGACTGAATTATCCACCCCGCTGCTGATGGGTGTACCGCCTATCTCAGGAGTGAATCCGTTATAGAGGAAGAATGTAAATGGCCGCTGTGATGAAAGGTAGATTCTGAGCTTTGGAATAAATTTGATCATTTCTGTCGTAAATCCTGCCTGAATATTCTGAATACGAACATAAGAGCCGTCCTCAACAAAAAAGTCATTTGCCTGCTGGATGAACGAAAAGTTATTGGCTTCGGCAGAAGGATATTTATCGGAGTGGTTATCGGGAGTCCATCTGTTATCATAAAAATCCCGGTCAAAATTGCCATCAGCAAATACATCCCTGTTCATCCGTTTTGCATTAAGGATCTTATTCCCTACCTGGCCCTGAAGTCCCAGGCTGAGATCAAACTGCCTGTAAACAAGTCCGAAATCAACTCCGGCTATCAGCAAGGGAATGGAGCTCCCAAGAAAAACCTTATCATCATTATCTATTATTTTATCCCCATTCTGATCTTTGTATTTAAAGAATCCCTTATCCTTGATTGCCTGGGATACGGGATCCTGCAAGGCTTCCGTTTCGCTTGCATATACTCCTGCTATTTCATACCCGTAAAATGATCCGATGGGATGTCCCACCTGTGTGCGGGTTGCATAATTACCTCTCACCAGTGCACCGGGTATAAAGTCGCGGCCCTGGAGTTTTATTACCTTATTATGTATGGTCGTGATATTCATTCCTAAGTTCCAGGAGAAGTTGTCGGTGACGATCCTGTTGTATCCAAAATTCAGCTCCACTCCGTTATTCAGAACGCTCCCGTTATTCCCGAGAAGCTCGGCAATCCCTCCCCCGGACGCAATAGGCGCAAAAAAAACCACATTATTGGTAATGCGGTGGTAATAATCAATCCCTCCGGTAATTTTGCTGTCCATAATTTCAAAATCGATTCCAAGGTCAAATTCATTGACAACTTCCCATTCAAGAAAATTCTGGATCACAGTCTGTGCACCAACTCCATCAACAAGTCTGTCTCCAAAGATCCCGGAACTTCCGGCACCCGTTTGTCCAAGGACAACAGCCGAGTTTGCCGGAACATTATCATTACCGAGCAGCCCCCAGCTTGCCCTTAATTTCAGGTAGTCAAAAAAGTTCTGATCTGCCATGAACTCTTCCTCCGACAGGACCCAGCCAAATCCTGCAGACGGGAAGAAACCCCATTTTTGCTGGTATTTTGAACTGGCATCCGCCCTGAAAGTAACCGTCGCCAGGTATTTATCGGCATTATTGAAAGTACCTCTTGAAAAAAATGACAGTCCGTTAAAAGCCGTGGCCCCGTCAGTTGCGAACCTGTCGCGGAATGATCCCGTAATCAGGTATTTTGATTGCTCATCAATTCCGGGTACATTAATAGCAGATCCTGTCAGTGTTTCACTTCTCTCCATACGGGTCGATTGCCCCAGAAGTATTGTGAAACTGGTGTTCTCGATTTCAGTTCTGTAAGTAAGCAGATTATCAATAATCTGTCTGGAGGATACACCCGAGGTTTTGCTCAGGCTCGAGCTCCTCACTCCCTGTGATCCCCCCACATTGAATTC
>CAZKMH010000474.1:0-3477 GCA_964553395.1 uncultured Rikenellaceae bacterium
GAAAGTATGAATGCAAGGTCTCGTTGTTTGGATAGCGCAAAGCCTGCAACAAGGGGGATTGTGCCGCCTGCGCAAGAACGGGAATGGCCAACATCGCCCCGGCGAGCTCTCCCGCAAAGGCCGGCAGGCGCCGGCGCACTCCGTCGACCACCACCACGCTGCCGACGGCCACCAGCAGCAGAAGCAGGGGCAGGACCGGTAACAGATAGCGCGCCAACACGATGGGCAGTTGGATCCAGTCCGGCCTGGTCGCCAGGATCGCCATCAGTGTGAACGCCACGCCGACGAGTGCCGCGCGGGTGAATTCCAGCTCATGCCACACCCTCCTCCAGCCGAGTATCGCCAGGACAAGAAAGAGCGTCGCGACCACCGGCGACGATGTGCCCGTCCAGAGATGCCAGGCGCCGAGCAGCGTGTCCGCCTCGATCATGTGCGTTCCCAGCTTGCTGCCGAGGGCGGCGGGATCGGACATCAGGGTGGGCAGCAGTAACAGCAGAATACCGCAGGCGACCGGAACGCCAAGCATCAACAGGCGCCTGACGCGCGGCCAGCGGTCTCCGCGCTTCGATCGCAACGCGCTCACCCCCTCGATTGCGAAAGGCGGAATCAGAAAAAGCAGGATGATGGGATGCAGCCAGGATGCGAGCACCATGCAGATGCCGGCGAGAATCCCATAGGCGGCGCCCGCGGGCTTGTTCAAATACCTGCTGAACGCCCAATACGCCAAATAGGCCAACAGCAGCGTGATCGCATAGGGGCGCGCGGTGCGGCTGTAATTCACCAGCATCGGCGACAAGGCCAGCAACCAGGCGAACACGGCCGCCTCCCGTCTCCCCAGAACGCGCATGACGAAGGCCGGGAAAACCATGATCGTCAGCAGGCCACAAAGCATCATGGGCCAGCGCATACCCAACTCGCTCAGGCCGAACCAGGCCGATTCGAGCCAATAGAGCAAGGTCAGCGGAACGCTGTGGTCGACGTAGCCGAAGGACCGGAAGATATCAGCCGGGCCGCCACCGAGCAGTTTGTGGACGGCATGCCACTCGTCGTCGATGAGGATCTGGCTGGGAAACTGATCAAGCCGCACCCAGAATCCAGACAGGATCGCCAATGACAATGCGAACAAGGCAATCGGGCGCGGAGCAATTGCTTTCATGCCGCGCAGGACTCACGACGATGATCACAAGATAAACTGACATCCGACATTACCAGCTCTCGCGGAATGGCTTCGACATCTTCCAATCCAGAATTCGCGCAACAGAGGACTGCCTGCGCAAGGTGCTTGCCACCCTTGCCTTTGTAGACCGTTGCTCGGGTGGGACGAGGGCTATGGGGTAGTCCGCTCAAACTAAAGACCAGGGAGAAGCCAGCGCCGCAAGTCATTCTTCATGCGGCTGAGCAGGTTGGCCAGCCTGCCTCGCTCGCCTTTTCGGAACACCCCCACCGTATCTCCCCAAGGCGCGCTTCCCGGATCGGAATGGGGCTCCCAATCCGTATGCGCCTCCAGAAGTTCCAGGCCCGCGTATCGCGCCAATGCCTTGAATCCGTCCGGATAGAATCGCCAACAATCCACCGGGTATTGGTGCTCAGGTCCACGTGATGGTGCGATCAAGAAGATCAGGCCGCCCGGCTTTAGCACCCGTGTCATTTCAAGCCAGGTGAGCCAGAAGAACTCGATGTGTTCGAAGGCCTGGCCGGAAACCAGCAGATCGATGGATTGCGTGGGGAAAGGGAGGCGATACGGGCTGCTCAAAACGACGTTCACGTTCGGACCAGGGGTAAGATCCACCCCGATATAGATCCAACCATCGTCCTCGAACAGCGGCCGATAACTTCCATTGACATCGTAGCTACCGATATCGACGATCTTCAAGCTCGAACCCTTGGTGAGATAGCGTTCGGTCAGATCCTCTACGTGCTCGTAAGAACTGGCGTGCATATATTTAATTGATCAAGTGCATAGATTGGTAAGACGTCCGATCCTTGCGCCGCCAGACCTCAGTCGAAAACGACCCAACACCTGTGCATGAATCATTCCGACCTATCCGGTAATAGAAAAGCGCTCAGCCCTGGCCAATGATGCCAAGAGGGAGGATCTCCACGGATCAAGACCTCAAGCCTCGACACGACCAAACTGATCAGTTTCTGCTCATCCTCAACGCATCCCACCGGATCGATGCTGATCACGCGATCACCAGTCACCCGGTCCAAGCTAACGTCATATATGACGACAGGAATTTTCTTGGCCACAGCCAGAAACATCAAACCGCGGGGAAAAGCCGCGCGGTGTCCCAAAAAAGTGCATTCCAGAGACTGCTGCCGCTCCTCGGGAGGCACATCCAGCAAAGCCAATACATTGCGTCCACTTTTCAACACACGCAATATCTGATTGAGACTTTGCGCATTGGCGTAAGTTACCTCGGTACCCCCCGCTGATTCCGTCTCACGCGTGCGGAATCGGGCGTAAAAGGCAAGAATGGGACGCCCTGCAAACACATTTTCCGGAATATCTTTCGACAAGCCGGATGTGGATCGTCCGGAGACGCGCATATGCCGCAAGCCCCACATCCCACAGGCCCAATGGAAAGTAATGGCTAGAAAAGGCGGGCCGCCAGCAGGCCAATTCCCGCATTTAACCTTTACATGATCACGCATCCACCCAGGTCCACGGAAGTGGGAAAGATACAAATCGGCATGATCCACAATTCGCGTCAGCCGATACGCCCGGGCCCAGGCCGTGGCGTCACCCACCATGCCTTCAGCCGAGGCCGCGGCCAGCGCGGCCTCAGTTTCCTGACGATACAACCAGGCATGTCTCGACGACCAGCGAAAAAACTTGAAGCACACCCTCCATGGCAGGATTGCCGCCAAGCCGGGGAGCAGGATCAATTCCACCGTGTCCCGAACGTTGCGCACAAACCCCCGGAACCTGTCGGATCCCCTCACGGTGCCGATTTGCCCGGTACCCAGTGATGCTCCAGCCGACAGATACCCACTTCGCGGGTCTGGCCCAGAACATCGAAGATGCACTCCTCCGTATCGAAGTGGCGCATGCCTTCCGGGTCCATCGCATGGGCGCGTATGACATATCGGCCGGGGAGCAGCCGCAGATTGTCCAGCACAAATGCAAAGGCGAACAGATTCTCGCCGAGGCGATCGAGTTGATGACCGGAAATGTCGCTTGTCAGACCAAAGACCGGTGTTCCATCCAGGCGCAGGATGCCGATCGCCACCACGGGAACGCGGCCATCGGGCGAACGGACATGCCCCTGGGCGACAATCTCGCCACCCATTCCAACCGTGGAGAGCGGCAGTCCTGCCGCGTCTTCCAGCCAGAAACGGGTCATCTCATAGAGTCCGCCCTTTCCACGCTGCAAGTTTGATGCGGCTTTGGCCTCACGCTGTTTCTCTTCGTGGTAAATCAGATAGGCACGCGTCACATCGCCGGCGTCGCCATACATGCGGTTTCTGCCCTGA
>CAZKMH010000475.1:0-3463 GCA_964553395.1 uncultured Rikenellaceae bacterium
ATAAGCATATCAGTATCTGATAAAAGGATCATACTGACGCGAGACAGGGGTCTGCTTAAAAACAAGCGGGTTACGCATGGTTACTGGATAAGATCATCGGTTCCCGGGGAACAGTTTAAAGAGGTGTTCGAAAGATTTGACCTGATGAGCAGCTTACAACCTTTCACACGGTGTATGGAATGCAACACACTCCTTGAGAATGTTCCGAAAGAGGAAATTTCGGGATATCTTCAGCCAAACACCAGAAAATTCTACAGGAAGTTTAAGAGATGTGCCGGATGCGAACGCATATACTGGGAGGGATCCCACTATGAAAAGATGAAAAAACAGATCGGGAGAATGATTGGTTTAAAAACTTAAAGTACTTTTAAGAAATATATTTATAATCCTAAAAACCAAAGATCATGAAAAAGACGACCTGGCTTACAACCTGCCTTATGATGTTGTTGTTAATCATTTCACAGCTGGCACCGGCACAGTTGCCGAAAGAAACTGAAGCTCAGAAAACCCAGCGCATGAAATGGTGGACCGAAGCACGGTTTGGTATGTTCATTCACTGGGGATTGTATGCCCTGCCTGCCCGTCACGAATGGGTTAAAAACAGGGAGAGGATGACCAACGAACAGTACCAGAAATACTTTGAACTTTTCAACCCCGATCTTTATAATCCAAAGGAATGGGCGAAAAATGCCAGGGAAGCGGGGATGAAGTATGTTGTCCTTACGGCTAAACACCATGAAGGTTTCTGTTTGTTTGATTCCAAATACACTGATTATAAGGCAACTAACACACCATTCAAAAAAGATCTGATAAGGGAATATGTTGATGCATTCAGGGCAGAGGGACTAAAGGTCGGATTCTATTACTCATTGATCGACTGGCATCATCCGGATTACACAATCGACAGGAATCATCCGCAGAGGCAGGAATCGGACACTGCCTATGCCAGGCTTAACAAAGGGAAGGATATGAACAAATATCGTGAGTACATGAAGAATCAGGTGAGGGAGTTGCTTACCAACTATGGTGAGATAAGCATTATCTGGTTTGATTTTTCATTTCCCGGGAAGAACGGTAAAGGCCGTGATGACTGGGATTCACAAAACCTTCTGAAGCTCGCCCGTTCACTTCAGCCGGGGATCATTGTCGATGACCGTCTTGACTTGCGGGATGTTGAGGGAGGCTGGGATTTTACAACTCCGGAACAGTATAAGGTGGTTAAATGGCCGGAAGTCAATGGCAGAAGAGTGCCGTGGGAGACATGTCAGACCTTCTCCGGGTCATGGGGTTATTACAGGGATGAAACTACATGGAAGAGCCCTTCCCAACTGCTGGAGCTTCTGATTGAATCAGTAAGCAAGGGTGGCAACCTGCTGCTCAACGTTGGTCCTACAGCACGGGGCACCTTCGATTACAGGGCACAGGAGAGGCTGAAAGCAATGGGTGACTGGATGAGAGTGAACAGCCGTTCAGTTTACGGATGCACCGAAGCACCGGCCGGGTTTACAGCTCCGGTAAATACCTTGCTGACTTATAACCCGGTAACAAAAAGGTTATATATTCATTTGCTGGCTTATCCGATGGGGAGACTTACACTTCCGAACATGGCAGATAAGATAAAGTATGTTCAGTTTCTGCATGATGCTTCTGAGGTAAGCATGACTACCGGAAGAGAAGATAATAAGAATGATTTGTCGGTATCACTCCCGGTACTGAAACCCCCGGTAGAAATTCCCGTACTCGAAGTATTTCTTAAATAATCAGTGTTATGACCTCTGTGTCTCCCTGTGTCTTCTCTGTGTTACTTCTGTGTAACAAAAAAAATGAAAAATTTTCACAGAGTTCCACAGAGGAGTCACAGAGGAAATCCCGAGAGATCACTAAAAGGTTATTCGAGACTTCCGATTACTTTCTCAACTTCAGTAAGAATTTCACATGATTTTACAAGTTCTTTCATGACAGTATGGTCGGGATAGAGAGGCCTGTCAATATCAAGGAATTCAACATGTTTCCTGATGACATCCTTTGCCTTCTGTACTCCTTTGCCGAATCCGTATTCCTCTTTCCTGAAATCGAGCGCCTGTGCAGCTGCCATGAACTCAATCCCGAGAATCCCGTATGCGCAATCCAGGATCTGGTTGTTCTTGATCGCCGTATTCATTCCCATTGAAACAAAATCCTCCTGGTCGGCAGCGGCAGGTATCGACTGAACTGAAGCCGGCATTGAAAGAATTCTTTGTTCGACTATCAGTGTATCAGCTGTATACTGACTAAGCATCATTCCTGAAAACATTCCCGCACCCTTTGTAAGGAAATCCGGAAGACCCACGCTGAGCGCAACATTATTAAGGCGGTTCATTCTTCTTTCCGACATCACGCTTACCATGGTTATACAGGCGCCGGCCATATCCATCGGCACACAGACCGGGGAGCCCTGGAAGTTGGCTCCGGACAGCTGGATGTTCCTGTCGGGGAAGAATATCGGATTATCACCCACCCCGTTCAACTCGATCTCCACCTGGCTTCTGGCAAATGCAAGCATATCGTGTGCAGAGCCAATGACCTGTGGTGTTGATCTCATTGAATAAGCATCCTGCACTTTTGATTTGATCCTTTCTTCCTTGAGATCACCGCCGGAGATGCACTTGTTTATAGAATTTGCACTTCTTACCGCACCCTTAAAGCCTCTTACTTCATGAAGCAGGGGAGTGTATGGTTTCATATTGGCTTTAAGTGCTTCAAGTGACATTGATGCTGCTATCTCAGCCTGTTTCAACCAGTTATTGGCATCGACAAGCCAGATAGCGCTCATGGCGGTTAGCATATTCGAGCCGTTTATTACAGCCAGTCCGTCACGGGCATGGAGCCCGGGGATTGGTATGCCGGCTCTTTCCATTGCGGTTGCTCCGTCTAAAAGCTCACCCTGGTAATATGCCTTTCCTTCGCCCAGCAGCAGCAGTGCAATCTGGGACATAGGAGCCAGGTCGCCTGAAGCACCGACAGATCCCTTCTGGCAGACATATGGTGTGACCCCTTTGTTGAGCATCTCAACCAACGTTTCGGTTATCTCCGGCCGGTTTCCTGAGTTGCCATGTGCATGAACATTGATCCTTCCCAGCATAGCTCCCCTGACAATCTCAGTTGAGGCAGGTTCGCCAATGCCGGCCGCATGGTTATAAACCAGATACCGTTGGAAATCTTTAATCTGATGATCATCCAGAACCATCTCTGAAAACTCGCCAATGCCGGTATTTACACCATACATTATCTCGTGAGCCGCTATTTTCCTTTCGAGCATTGCCCTGCATTCGATAATTCTTTTTCGTGCATCGGGGTGAAGCGCCACTTTCTGACCATGACGGGCAACATTAACCACATCATGAACTGACAGGTTTGAGCCGGTGATAATTAATTCTTTCATTATTATATTTCAGTTAAATATTGTCCGGAATAATTGTTTGTT
>CAZKMH010000476.1:0-3459 GCA_964553395.1 uncultured Rikenellaceae bacterium
CCTGACTGCAGATCAGGGTATAGATTGTAATTATATTCAACCCGGAGGTCAGGACCTATATGAAAAAGGCTATTCTGAACCCTGAGCTTAAACAGATAGGCAATATCCACAGGTTTAAGGTGAAATCCCAATGCCGGTATCTCCCTTGAAAAGAGTATGCCCAGGCCAAGTTCATACTCATATATCATTCTGCTTCTGTCATTATCCAGACTCCATGCCATTCCATGGTCAAGCCCCGCCCCTTTGAAAACCAGTCCGAAATTGGCACTTTCCTTGACCTGCAAATAGTTTACGGATAAGAATGACTTTCTTATAATGATATTGTCCTGGGCGGAAATGTATGTGATGAGCAGAAAAAATGAAAGTGCCGTCAGAATGGTTCGCATCAGCTGCTTATTTTGCATTTTACATCGATTTCAACATTTCCTTTAAGCAATGCCCAAACCGGACAGTAAGTCTCCTCTAGCTGGGCTCAACATGTGAGGTTACACTTAGCTTGTCGTAGCATTTTGACAGCTCGTCTTCAATCATGTCACAATACTTGTGAGCATCCCCGACCGATTCATTCTCAGGTATTACCACGTGCAGGTCAATAAACCTGTAGTTGCCTGCTATGCGTGTTCTGAGATCATGGTAATTCACCTTCATATCCCTTAGTTTTCGCTCAAGGACTCTTATTTCATCATCATCCCAGGCAGTATCAAGGAGAGGTGAGAACGCCCTTTTGAGGAGGCTGTAAGATTCATAAATTATCAGGCATGCAACCAGGATAGCAACGACAGGGTCGAGCCATTTGATGCCGGTTATTGCTATAAGTCCCAGGCCGGCAGCAACCCCCAGCGATGTATAAACATCAGTCTTAAGATGCAAAGCATCCGCTTCAAGTGCAATTGATTTTGTTTCGCGGGCAGTTATGTAGAGCTTATGAGATACAATAGAATTAATGACTGCGGAAATAACCATTACCAGCGAGCCAACCCAGAGTATTTCAAGATCGTAGGGTTTTCCTGCAAGTTTCTTCACAGCTTCTGTAACGATCAATGCAGCAGCCAGGAAGATCAGAAGAGCTTCTATAACTCCTGAAATGTTCTCGACTTTCCCGTGTCCGTAGGGATGCCTTGAATCGGGAGGATTATCCGAAACCCTGACAGAAAAGAAGGCTATCAGGGCTGCCAGCAGGTCCATAAATGAATGAATGGCTTCGGAAATGATGCTTACACTACCGCTGATAATACCCACAATCAGCTTCATTATTATCAGGAAGCTGTTTGAGGCTATCGACAGGCGGGCAACTTTTACCTTTGGATTCATTTAAATGATCAGATTATAAATAATCTTACAAATTAACAAAGAATCTTTCAACTCCGGTCATGCATTCTTAATCCATCGATGAAGGACTTAATAAAGTTGAAGAGAGAATTGGCAGGCTTCTTAAAGAGAATGGAGAGAGCAGTCGGGATAATGCCCTGAACCTTGATCTCACAAAGCACAGAACCGGCTGTTAATCTTCCTGTTCGGTTTCCTCATAGAGGCGAAGCCGGTTCCGGAGTTTTGCTATTTCTTCCTCCAGGTGATCAATATGCTGCATTAAATGATTGATGGTCTCTATGCCTTCAAGGTTTATGTCAAGTTCAAAATATAAACGGACAATTCTCTCTAAATCCTTTAGCTGGTTCACATATATATATTCCGTTTCTTCAACAGTCGTGATCTCAATGAGCCCGGATTCCTGAAGGGATCGGATAAATGAAATCCCGATGTTGTAATTTGCACAAAGCTCTGTTGCAGGTATCAGTTTTTTCATTTACGGCACTCCGGTTTTTAGTTAAGTTCTGGACAATTCTTCAAACAGTTCCTTTTGTTTTGCTGTTAAGTTACCTGGAATTAAAATGGAAAAGGTTATGTATAAATCCCCGTATTGACCATCATTCTTATAAACAGGGAATCCTTTCCCTTTTAGTTTTATTCTGCTTCCGTTTTGAGTTTCCGGCTTGATTTTCAGTTTTACCTTTCCTTTCAGGGTATCAATTGTGATTTCGCCTCCAAGAACGGCCACATAAAGATTCAAATCTGCAGTTGTATATAAGTTATTGCCTAAACGCTTAAATTTCGGGTGATTACCGATCCTGAATGTGATATATAAATCGCCGTTTGGTCCTCCGTTTATCCCTGGACCTCCATGCCCTGCAATTTTAATGGTCTGACCGTTTTCAATTCCGGCAGGGACGGTAATTCTGATATTTTTACCGTTTACTTTTAAGGTTTGCCTGTGAGTCTCATAAGCGTCGATGAGATCGAGATTTAGTTCTGCAGTATAATCCTCCCCCCTGAATTTAAGATGTTTGCTTCTGCCTGATCCTGAAGCTTCTCCAAACATTGATTTGAAAAAGTCAGAGAAATCACCCTCAGACTGAGTTTCTCTAAAGCCAGTGGTATATGAACCTGCTGGTTGTTGTCGTTCCTGTTGTGCTTTTTCAAATTGTTCGGCATGCTTCCAATCTTCTCCATACTTATCAAACTTCTGGCGTTTTTCCTTATCGCTCAGTACTTCATTGGCTTCATTGATCTGCTGAAATTTCGATTTGGCATTTTTATCATTGGGATTAAGATCGGGATGATATTTCCGGGCCAGCTTGCGATAAGCCTTTTTGATCTCTTCCTGAGTGGCGCTTTTATCGATTCCCAGGATCTTATAATAATCGATAAACATTATGATAATATTTTAGATCAAATAAATATAAATCAGTCATTACCTGACATTTTCCAGACAATGCGGTTACTTTAAACGAATAAATGATCAGCCTGCAAGGAATTCTTCAGGAACATCCCTGAGCCTTGCAATATCTGTGATCTTTTTCCTAACATCAAACCGGGAAGAGCATTTCACACTGCAGGCATCACACGATTCGCAGGGTTTTCCGGTAATATTTGCATCGGCTAGCGTGTGCCATGCCTGAGTGCTGTTTTTATACCCGTAGGCATACATGTAGCTCCGCATGATGGTGGGTATATCCAGATTGTGAGGGCATTGTGGAATGCACTGCTTACACTGCTGGCAATACAATCCTGTTTCCTGATCGAGAGCTGCCAGGTTCAGACCTTTCAGTTCCTCTTCAGAAAGTTTAAGATTCCTGATCATAGCCAGGTTTTTCTGAAGCTGTTCCAGTGATGACATTCCTGAGACGATTGATGCTATATTTTCGTTTTGGAGTACCCATTTGAGAGCGGAATCGGAGTTCACGGCCGGACCTGTTTTTTTCGTGAATGCTCCTGCAGTGGTCTTCATTGCCACAATACCCATTCCTGTCTTTGCAGCATAGGTTATTGCTGAATCAAGCGATACCTTATTATTGATCTTGAAATTGTAGGAGATCATTGCAACGTCATAAATACCTGAGTCAGCTGCAGCTCTCAGGGCCTCTTCAGTATCGCTGTGTGATGCGATCCCGACAAACCGGG
>CAZKMH010000477.1:0-3445 GCA_964553395.1 uncultured Rikenellaceae bacterium
TAGTTTAGCGAGGAGCCAGCCTGCAGGGTAGAGAGGGGGACGCAAGGGGGTGAGTTCGTGTGATCCAAGAGCAGATATATTAAGATTTCAACCTCACAACGCGTTACTGATACTCATTAAAATTAAATATGGAAGAACATTGCTGATTGATTATCAATCTCAGGAAAAGTAGCAGACCATTCAGCCTGAATGTTTATTCCGGAATGATGAAGGGTAAGATACCTGCAACTTTCACAGTTTGTCCTTACTAAAATATATCTTTGCTATCCTGAGTAATTCCTGGACACTGTTCAGATAAAATCTGTTGCGATATGAAAAAACAACTTGTTATTTCCCTGATTCTGATCGTTTTAATGACCCCTGTTACAGAATCTTGTTTTGCCCGGGACACTAATAACAGTATATCCGGAAAAAAGAACACAAAGAAGAGGGAATTGAGGTTATTCAACGGTAAGAACCTCGATGGCTGGTACACCTTCATAAAGGGCCGTGGACGGGATACTGATCCAATGAAAGTATTTACTGTGCAAAATGGTCAGATTCGCATTTCAGGTGAAGAATACGGATGCATTACAACAAATGAGGAATTTGAAAATTACAGAATCCGGGTTGAATTCAGGTGGGGTGAAACAACTCATCCACCAAGAGTTGATAAAGCACGGGACAGCGGATTACTCCTGCACTCAGTGGGGGAAGATGGCGCTTCCGGTGGCACCTGGATGCATTCAATTGAATGTCAGATCATCGAAGGAGGGACAGGTGACTTTATCGTTGTGGGTGATGGCAGTAAATACTACTATATTACATGTCCGGTTGCCGGCGAAAAGCAGGGCAGTTCATATATATACCAGTCCTCCGGTAATCCGGTAACTATAAACGGAGGACGGATAAACTGGTTCGGCCGTGATCCTGAATGGAAGGATATCAAAGGATTCCGGGGGTCAAAAGATATTGAAAATCCTGCCGGGAAATGGAATAAACTTGAATGTGTTGTGAAAGGGAAAGAAATTTCAGTTTACCTGAATGGAACCCTGGTGAACAGGGCCGTTGATGTTCAGCCTCAGAAAGGGCGGATACAAATTCAGTCTGAAGGTGCTGAGATCTTCTTCAGGCGCGTTGTGATAACCAGGCTGCAATAAGAAATCATCGGGCAAATCGCTCAGATTAATAAATTATATTAAAACAGGTCATTTAGTTAATAATATATATTAGTAATATAATATATATTAAAATATATTTGTTTATTTGATAATTTAGTTATAATTTTACAGTTTATATGTAATAAATGTATGTAAAAGTATTAAAATGAAAGATCTGAATCAGATAGCTTTAATATTTTAAAGGGGAAGCACTAAGTAATAAAACGAAATAAATTATGTGTGGAATTGTTGGCGTCTTTGATTTGAAAACAAGTTCTTCAGAACTTAAACCGGCTGTACTGAAAATGTCAAAAAAGGTGAGACATCGCGGTCCTGACTGGTCAGGTATATTCTGTTGCGAAAAGGCGATCCTTGCCCATGAGAGATTATCAATTGTTGATCCTGTTTCGGGCAGGCAGCCGTTGTTCAGTAAGGATGGAAATCTAGTCCTTGCGATAAACGGAGAGATTTATAATCATCAGGAGATACGCAAACGGTATGAAAAATCTTATGAATTCCTGACGCATTCCGACTGTGAGGTAATTCTGCCCTTATATCGTGAGAAAGGGCCGTCATTCCTCGAAGAGCTGAACGGGATATTTGCCTTTGCGTTATACGACAGGGAGAAAGATATCTATTTCATTGCCAGGGACCATATCGGTATAGTTCCGCTATATACGGGCAGGGATCAGTATGGTAATTTCTTCGTAGCCTCTGAACTGAAGGCTCTTGAAGGAGTATGTAATATAATAGAGGAATTCCCTCCCGGACATTATCTTTCAGGCAGGGATGGTGCAATAACCAGGTGGTACCAGCGTGACTGGATGAATTATGAAGCTGTACAGAACAGTATCGCATCTCCTTACGATCTCAGAAGCTCGCTTGAGAATGCGGTACATCGCCAGCTCATGTCGGATGTTCCATATGGTGTTTTATTGTCAGGTGGTCTTGATTCATCGATAATTTCGGCAATTGCAAAGAAATTTGCACCAAAAAGGATAGAATCAGGTGATATGAGTGATGCCTGGTGGCCTCAACTGCATTCTTTTGCCATAGGACTGGATGGCTCACCCGATCTTGCTGCATCACGCAAAGTTGCCCAACATATCGGAACCGTTCATCACGAGGTTCATTTCTCCCTCGAAGAGGGAATTGATGCTCTTCGCGATGTCATTTATCATATCGAAACCTATGATGTGACTTCAGTGAGAGCTTCAACTCCAATGTACCTGCTTGCCAGGGTAATTAAATCCATGGGAGTTAAAATGGTACTGACGGGGGAAGGTGCTGATGAAATTTTCGGCGGCTACCTCTATTTTCATAAAGCGCCGGATCCGAAAGCATTCCATGAAGAGACAGTTCGAAAGATCTCCAGGCTTCATCTGTACGATTGCCTCCGGGCAAATAAATCACTGGCTGCCTGGGGAGTGGAAGGACGCGTTCCCTTCCTGGATAAGGAGTTCCTTGATGTGGCTATGAGGATCAATCCGGCAGAAAAAATGATATCAAAGGAGCGGATCGAAAAATGGGTGCTCCGAAAAACATTTGAGGATTATCTGCCTTCACAGGTAGCATGGAGACAGAAAGAACAATTTTCTGACGGCGTTGGCTATAACTGGATTGATACTCTGCGGTTACTTACCTCGAAAGAGATATCTGACGAACAACTGGCAAATGCTAAATACAGATTTCCGCTTAATACTCCTTTGTCAAAAGAAGAATACTTTTACAGGTCAATCTTTGCAGAGCATTTCCCGTCGGATGCCGCAGCTTTATGCGTTCCCTCGGCGCCTTCCGTTGCATGCAGCACAACTGAAGCTCTTGCCTGGGATTCGTCCTTTAAAAATATGATCGATCCGTCAGGAAGAGCAGTTAAGAGCGTTCATTTCGATTCCTATAAATAACTGTTATTAAACAGTTGTCAGATAGCTGAGCCTCCACGTTCACCGGTGCGGATCCTTATGCACTCCTCAAGCGGCGTAATAAATATTTTACCGTCCCCTACATGGCCTTCAATTCCATTTGTTTTTGCAGATTTCAGGATGGTATCTACCGTTATATCAACAAAAGAATCATTTACTGCTATTTCAATCTTTATCTTCGGAATCAGGTCAGGCACGATTCTCTGACCCCTGTACATCTCTTCAATTCTTTGCTGGCCGTGTCCTGAGACACAACTGACTGTAATCCTGGTGATCTCGGCAGCTATAAGCGCCTCCCGCACTTTATCAAGCTGCACCTCCCGTATAATTGCTGTTATAAGCTTCATAGTAAGGATATTATTAAATTAAAATTAGCTTGGATTC
>CAZKMH010000478.1:0-3442 GCA_964553395.1 uncultured Rikenellaceae bacterium
ATACTGCAGCAGAAAACCTGACAAATGCAAAAGGCGAATACAAGTTCGAGATACCGCAGGGATCAGAAATACTGATTATCAGTGCAAAAGGGTATACTTCTCAGGAAATTGCGATTACCAAATCAAGGGTTTATAATATTAAGCTTGCTCAATAATTTGTATTGATAAGATAAAAGATAAAAGTAAAAAGGCATAAGTACAATATTTCCCCCTTGAGCGGGGAAGGGGAAATAAAAAGGAGAATATTTTAGTAAACCCTTATTATATAATAGGGTGAATGGTATAGATGGATGTCTTGTTTAATAGAACAATTATAAACTATATTAAAAGTAAAACAATATTTTTTTAGGCTATTGGAAAAAAACAATTGAAAATATATATTTGCAAATCGTAAAATCTTAACCTAAACAAAATCGATAAAAATGAGTAAACAAGGAAGTTCGTTTAAAGAAACACTGCAGAATGTGTTCGCAGTAAGTGCTATTTTAATAGCTTTTGTGGTTTCCTATTTATTGTTCATCAAAATAATGGGTAACCCTGTTAATTTCGAAGGCGGCAATCCGCATGGACAACCGCTCGAAGGAAACTTTTTGGGTATAATATTTAAAGGTGGTTTCATTGTGCCTGTTCTTATGACCTGTGTGTTGACCCTTATCATTTTTGTAATTGAAAGGGTCATTACCCTTTCAAGGGCAAAAGGCAAGGGAAGGTTAAATTCATTTGTTCATAATCTTCAGAATCTTCTTGCTGAAGACAAGATTGAAGAAGCAATGGAAGCCTGCGACAGGCAAAAGGGTTCACTTGCAAATGTTATGAAAGCCGGTCTGTTGCGCTACCGTGATCTTCAAAAAGACACTGAGCTCGAAAAAGACCAGAAGATCGTATCAATACAGAAGTCATTTGAAGAGGCAACTGCTCTCGAACTTCCAATGCTTTCAAAGAACATGGTTATTTTCTCAACACTTGCATCGGTTTCCGTGCTTATCGGTCTTATCGGTACAGTTCTCGGAATGATCCGTGCATTTGCTGCTCTTGCTCAATCAGGTGCCCCTGACGCCCTTGCCCTTTCACAGGGTATTTCAGAAGCCCTTGTCAACACGGCATTTGGTATTACAGGATCAACATTGGCGATCCTTGCATTCAATTATTTCTCATCAACAATTGACGCATACACTTTTAAAATTGATGAAGCTGGGTTTAGCCTGATCCAGAATTTTGCAGCATCATTGAAATCAAAATAATCAATGATCTATCTTTTGGTTAAATCTTAAAAAAAGCTACAATGCCAAAGATTAAATTACCAACTAAGTCACCCCGCATCGACATGACGCCGATGGTTGATACATTTGCCGTGATCCTGATCTTCCTGATGCTTACCACGCAAATGCGACAACCTGAACCCGCCACTGTCGATACTCCCTTTTCTATATCAGAGAAACCAACTCCTGATTTTAATACGATGACCTTCCTGTTATCGATTGACGACAAGATATTCCTTAACTTTGACAACGGACCCGACACCCTTCTGGCATTCAGACCAAAAGTTCTGCAGGAAATGGGAAAAAGGTACAATATTGAGTTCACCGATAAAGAGCTGAGGGAATTCCAGAAATATCCCTCCTCCATCGGGGTTTCAATGCAAAACATGAAGGAATTTCTGAATTCGGATGATAGCAATGCCAGGAAAGCCATGCAACTTGGGATCCCGATCGATTCAACTGACAACCAGCTTGCTGCCTGGATCGTTGCAATACGTACGATTAATCCCAACGTTCAGGCCTGCATCAAGGGAGACTCCGAAACAGGTTTCCCCATCGTAAAGAAAACCCTCGATATCCTTCAGGAGAGGAACGTTAACAGGTTTAATCTGATTACCAGTCTTGAAGCAACTAAAATAAACCTGGAAGAAATACAACAGTGATATGGCAGAAATAATTCAAGAAGAAAAAAGCGGCGGAAAAAAGAAAGCTAAAAAACTGCTTCCGCATATTGATATGACACCGATGGTGGACCTCATGATGCTGCTGATCACATTCTTTATGCTTACGACAGCTTTCAATAAGGCCAAGATCATGGAAATTGTTCTTCCCGAGAAGATCAAGGATCCGACAAAACAGGAGGCTCCGAGGATTGTTGCGAGCCGTACTCTAAATATTGTCCTGGGACCGGAAAACAAAGTTTACTGGTACGTAGGAGCAGTAAAACCAGAGGAATACAATAGTCTGCCCCCGTTAAATGAGACAGATTACAGTGCTACAGGTATCCGTCAGGAATTGCTTGGCAGGAACAAGACGCTTGCAAGGAGAATTGCAGAATTTAACCAGCAGGTTCTATCCGGGAAAATTCCTATTTCGCAGGACTCCGCCAGGAACTTTGTAAGCAAGATGAAAACTGATGACGATACTGGTCCAATTGTGCTTATAAAAGCTTACAAAGAAGCCAATTACGGAAATTTTGTTGATATTCTCGATGAGATGAATATCTGCGGAATCGCCCGTTATACGTTTGTTGAAATGGCATGGTATGAAGACAGAATGGTGGAAATTGCTGCAGGAATAACTCCGACAGCTACCGCTACTTCAACCAATTAACCGTAAACCTTTAAAACAATGGCAAAAGAAAAAGATAAAGCGCCTGCCTTTGACGATATAGTGTTCGAGGACAGGAACAAGGAGTACGGAGCTTACAGACTACGGAAGAAGTATAACCGCAATGTTCTTATCGCACTGCTCATTGGTACCATCATATTGGGTACAGCAGTGATCACTCCTTACCTTAATGCCAAAGCTGCGGAAAACAGGACCAAGAGGCAGGAAAGGCAGGTCGAAATAAAGATGGAAAATCTGGACCAGCCGATTGATGCGGTTGCTCCCCCTCCTCCCCCGCCACCTCCTCCACAGGATGTTGCGCAGCAGGCTAAATACGTTCCACCTGTAGTTGTGGACTCAGTCAAACCCGAAGAAGTGGTGCAGCTTATGACCGCTGATCAGGCACAGGTTGAAGTTCAGGACGAAGAGGTCGTTGAAATTGTAGAAGTCGTTAAGGAAGAGGTTGAGGAAGATGATCCCGAAGCCGAACCATTTGTGGTTGTTGAGGAAATGCCCATGTTCCCCGGTGGTGAAGTAGAACTACTGAAATGGATTATGGAACATACCCAGTACCCGGAAGTTGCCAAGGAAAACAATATCCAGGGAAAAGTCATTGTAAGATTCTGTGTAACCTCAAAAGGCACTGTCGACAGGGTTAGCATACTTAAAGGTGTTGATACCGAACTCGATAAGGAAGCCATCAGGGTTGTTCAAATGCTTCCGGCATTCAAACCAGGTAAGCAGGGCGGGAAACCGGTTCCTGTATGGTATATGGTGCCAATAAACTTTACTCTCAAATAGATAATTTCCATATTATCATTTAAAAAGCCGGGTTACCTAATCCGGCTTTTTTT
>CAZKMH010000479.1:0-3442 GCA_964553395.1 uncultured Rikenellaceae bacterium
ATATTGGTACAACTAACGGAATACTGACTTATGATGGAACATGGGAAAAAATATCATGTACAAAAGGGAAACGAATAAACTCAATTACAAAAGACATTAAAGGTGATATCTGGCTGGCGACAACAGATGGCTTATTGCACCGTATTAACGGAAAATGGTTTAACATGGATGATCACCTTATGGCTGATGGACTTAAACGACATTATTTTGCACTTAAAAGCAGATGCGACAAAGATGAAGTTCTATTTAGTGGGCAATTAACAGTTGGATGTATTGCAGAAGATGGAAATCACTGGCTTTTCGGAGGAGCAGATGGTTTGCCTTACGGACCTGTAACCTCCATCCATGTATCAGGAAATGCATTGTGGTTTGGGACTGGTAAAGGAGCGATAAAAAAAGATAAAAGCTGGCACTATTACAATGGGAAACGCTGGCTTCAAAATAACAAAGTGAACGACATCCTGCCCATTGACGAACATACAGTATGGGTTGCCACCCCGGAAGGTATCAGCCAGATTCAGGAAGTTGAAATTACATTGGATCAGAAAGCGACAGCGTTTGAGGAACGGATAAAATTGCGGCACGACCGCTACGGGTTGGTGAGTGCCTCACAATTAATTTCGACTGGCGATTTATCAACAAGTCAAACTGTTAACAGCGATAATGACGGGCTCTGGACTTCCATTTATCTGGCTGCAGAATGTTTCCGTTACGCTGTAACCAAAGATCCGGAAGCCAGGAAGAATGCCATAAAAACTTATGAGGCATTGGAAAGACTGGAAACTGTTACCGGAATACCGGGTTTTCCTGCCCGTTCATTTGCTGCTTCCACTGACAGCGTCATCCAATCTCGCTCTCCCCATCCCAAAAAGTGGCACCCTTCACCCGATGGTGAATGGCAATGGCTTGACGATACCAGTTCGGATGAAATTGTTGGTCACCTCTTTGCCATTCCGCTTTTTTATGATCTTGTGGCTGAGGGCGAAATGAAAGAACGGGCAAAAAATCTGGTTCATCGAATAATGACACACATCGTTAATAATAACTTTCAATTAATTGATCTGGATGGGAAACCAACAAAATGGGCCATCTGGACACCTGATTCGTTAAATATAATACCAGGCAGGTGGTATGAGCGTGGCATAAATTCTTTACAAATTTTATCCTTTTTGAAAACGGCTTATCATGTGACCAAAGATCAGAAATTTGAAAAAGCCTATAAAACCTTGACTCAAAACCATCATTATGCTGAAAATACAATCCAGGCAAAAATGTATGGCCCTTATGAAAACAGCCATTCCGACGATATATTAACCTATCTTCCTTATTACAACATGTTTCGTTATGCTGAGGATGACAAACTGCTTCCAATTTTCACTAAAAGTTTGCTGCGAAGCTGGAATGTTGCACAACCAGACCATATTCCACTCTGGAACATCATTGCCAGCACGGCATTGAAAAAAGATTGTGACCTGAAAATTGCATTGGAAGAACTTCAGCTTATTCCTATGGATTTAATTAACTGGAAAATGGAAAACAGTCATCGCTGGGATTTGCAACAGAATCAGCTTACCGATAGGGCTGGAAAAGCTCAGGCCGTAAAACCAATTCCAACTCCTGAAGGGGGAATTTCAAAATGGAATACCAATACACATCAATACGATTCAGGTGCAAATGGGAACACTGAAGACGATGGAGCCTATTTTTTACTTCCTTACTGGATGGGAAGGTATCATGGATTCTTTATTGAGAAATAAGTGCACCTTGTTATTAATAGAATCTAATATAAAACAGGTCTTCCCGGACCATCATAAGGTTTGGCCCCAATATTACCTGATTTTGAGGGATTTACAGAAATCAATTCAGGATCACTGGTTGCAGGCGCCTGTATAAATCCATGATATCGTCCCATCCAGTAATCCCTTAAGAAACCTGTTGGTTCCTTCACAATATTTCCACCTGCACCATCATCCAAAACTGTAGCATTGCGGCTTCCCGTCATAACAGCAGTTTCCCGGGGTGATATAGCTCGTTTCCCTCCTTCATAAGATGTATATCCGGGTTCCATATATAAATCATCACGATGTGAATTCTGAAAATCGTGAACCATGCAATCCAAAGTCCACTCGCGTAAGTGCTTTACCGATTTTTCCAATTCGCAGTCGTTTCCGGTTATGGCTCCATAAGCAAAATTGAACCATGGAATATGCTCCATTCTTTTTACTTCCCAGGTGCGTTCGAGGCTGCGAAGGTAAACCGACCTGAAGTCGGGATCATTGATGTACCGGAATAATGTATAATAGCTTTCAAAAGCAAGGTTATCATCCCACGGGGCAATACTTTCAGGAGGAAAGACATTTTTCTGGCGCAGGGTGTTTTGATGATAATCCCAATCAATCAGTCGTTGATAACCGGCTTTGAATTTTTCATCTCCGGTAATGGATAAGGCAGTCTGCATAAATGTTAAAGCTTCCAGACTATTGAGCCCACGGTCGACATAACCATAGGGGCGATTGAGATATTCGGGATTCCAGCGTCCCCATCGGGTTGGTTTTCCATCCATATCGGGCAAAACCCAACCACTTTTTAAGATATAGGAAGCAATCCGGTTCAAATGTTCCTTAGCTATCTCCTTTTCTTTACCCTCTGCCACCAAATCGAGAAACAACGATATTGCATAAAAATGCGCAGTAACTTCATCACTTGATGTATCACCTTTCCAGAACCATTTACCATCGGGTGTGGCATACCATCTTGCAGGCAGACCGCCGGAACCCTGGCGTCCCCTTTCATCCCTGTCCGCAGTTGTCGACCATATGGATCGGGCGAAAAATCCGTCAATTGGTGTAATTCGCTCCAACCATATCATTGCGTTAAAAGACTCTACAGCTTCTTTTCGTGCAGTTTTATCACCGGTCACGGCAAATTTGTAGCACATGGCCGCCAAATAGGTGGCAGTATGCCCTCCATCATTATCACTAACTTCTCTTACCCATTCGCCGTCTTTATTATAGAGCGTATGGATAAATCCAAGCCGTTTATGTCCCCATTCTTCTAAATGGCGTTCATAAAAAGAAGATTTTTTCAGTAATGTGTAAGGTTCATATTGGATAACGCCAATCCCTTGGTCCGTAGCAATATACACTATATTTTCGCCTACAGCTATGTCATTCACATGATCTCCGGGTAACCAGTGATGCGCTCCGAAATAGTGCCAATCTGTTTTTAACATGCGAATAGCACCCATTGTAGTACCAATCCAGATATCATCATCAAATCCCTTTTCAAGACAGGTGGTATTTTCGACCGGCAGGCCGTCAATCCCTTTAATTGCAGTTAAAGCTGCTCCACGTAAAACACCCAAACCTCTATCGGTACCGATAAACAATCGGTTGCCGTATGCGAGCATATCATTGGTATTTCCGGAAGGCAGGGTACCCCA
>CAZKMH010000480.1:0-3421 GCA_964553395.1 uncultured Rikenellaceae bacterium
CAGGTCTTAAAAGATTTCCAGGGAATTAATATCCATGTTTAGAACCCGACGTTAGATATTATTCTAATTTTCTAACTATCTTTGATCGAAAGTTGATCCTGAGCCGAATGAATCCTAAAGTTAAAGTTGCCCGACTTTCAATTATTTCAAACACTCTTTTGATAATAATGAAGCTGACTGTGGGGATCTTCAGCGGTTCTGTCAGTATAATATCTGAAGCTATTCATTCGTCAATGGACCTTATTGCGGCCGTAATTGCTTTCTTTTCAGTAAGGGTTTCAGATACTCCACCCGATTCGAAGCATCCATACGGCCATGGAAAGGTTGAAAATATTTCCGGTGTCATCGAAGCAATGCTGATCTTTGTTGCAGCCGGATTAATCATTATTGAAGCAATTAAGAAACTGGCGGGTAAACCATTCGACCTTGAAATTATCTGGATTGGAGCGCTTGTTATGGTGGCTTCGGCAATTATCAATTCCATAGTATCGCATAAGCTTTATAAAGTAGCCCTCGCCACAAAATCAATAGCTCTGGAGGCGGATGCGCTTCATCTTAAGACTGATGTATATACTTCTCTCGGAGTTGCAGCAGGATTAGGGCTTATTCTAATAACAGACATTAAATGGCTTGATCCGATTGTGGCAATTCTTGTCGCCTGCCTGATAATTTTCGAATCATACATGCTTCTTAAAAAGGCATTCTGGCCACTTCTTGATTCAGCATGGAACGACAATGAAATAAGGGATCTGGAGAAGAAATTATGCGAAATGAATGTTAATTACCATGATCTCAGAACACGTGTCGCAGGAAATTACAGGTTTATTGATCTGCATGTCACAATACCCGAAAATGAATCTGTCGGCGATGCACACCGGTATTGCGATATGATAGAGGATGAGTTATCCAGAAGCTTTGACCACCTGAATGTGATTACTCATGTAGAACCGGGAAAACCCCAGAATCTGAGGTAAGTAAAATACTGCCTGTGATGCACCTCAGTCCCTGATAAAACGTAACTATAATCCGCTCTTCCTATTGCCCCTGTATGAGTTGAGCGAATTAAAATAAATCAAACCATTCATTTATGTTATAAACCGGCTATTTCAAATATCCGGACATAGTCAATACGGTATTCAGTCGGGAAAATAGAATCATCTATTCCCTCTTTCCCTGAGGTTAGCGCAAGGTTGATAAGCAGATACTGTGGTGCATCAAAAGGCCATTCACCAATACCTTCTCCTTTCTTCGGACATGAATAGTACATCTTATCGTCAAAATAGAAATCAAGCCTGCCGGGATACCATTCAACCGCATAAATATGAAAATTCTCCCATGGTTTATCTACAATGATCTTGCCTCCCCTGCCGGTTCCTTTTGTATGATTGTAATCTCCGGTATGGACGTTTGCCGAAACCGAATTCGCGCTTGTCCCCCAGAATTCCATTATATCTATTTCACCACACAGAGGCCACCCTGCCGTACTGATGTTTGTCCCCAGGGTCCAGATAGCCGGCCAGACATTTTTCCCTGCGGGAAGCTTTGCCCTTACCTCTACCCTGCCATAAGTGAATTCGAATTTCCCCCGGGTAATGATGCTTGCAGATGTATATTTTCCACCGTTGAAATCTTCTTTTCTTGCAGTAATTATCAGGTTACCACTCTCGACTCTTGCATTTTCAGTCCGCTCTTTTGTGTAATACTGAGGCTCCCTGTTCCTGATAAATCCTTCTTCATAGCTCCACTTTTGATGGTCAGGAAGGCCGTTGTAATCAAATTCATCCGACCAGAGAAGTTTCCGGTTCTCATTCTGACAGGATACCGTCACCGGTAAGAATAAAACTAATATTAAAAAATACTTTTTCATATCCGTGTATTTTAATTCTGTCTTTCCGCCATTGCACCGTTGTGCCGTTGCGCCTTTAAAATTCAGTTCACCGGTTTTAAAAATGCCGATCCCCGTTTATCCTTAAGTTTTTTACTCAATGATAAAACCACCTGAGAATAATCAGGTTCTTTCGAGAGGTTGATGTTTTCGTCCGGATCGTAAACATGGTCATAAAACATATTTGCAACTGCCGAGTCACTCTTGTTATACCATTCCGTAAAGAACAGGTTTTCATCTACGAGGGTTACTCCGTTGTTGAATTTGCACACTGCATAATCCTTTTCCTCCCTGCCTGGTTTTTTAAGCCGTTTTACAAGGCTCCCTCCCTCGAGGTGACCGGGTAAGGGTAGCCCTGCCAGTTCACATAACGTGGGATAAATATCTATAAACTCGGTGATGTTGTTGCATGATTTACCTCCTCTGATCCCGGGTACCTTAAAGATGAGCGGTGCATTAAGCGATGTATTGAAGTTGCAGTGTTTGCACCACAGTCCGTGTTCACCGAGATTCCAGCCATGATCACCCCATAAAACAACGATTGTATTTTCCGCAAGGCCTGTTTTTTCCAGTTCATCCAGCAGAAGTCCTATCTGGGCATCGGTGTAGCTTACACAGGCATAATAACCATGTCTCAGTGTATTTGCTGCAGAGTCGGTCAGGGGACCTTTTTCCGGGATTGAATAATATTGCCTCAGCTCACCCCAGGTATGGATTGCCTGCGGCGGAGAATCCTGCGGTGGGTTTGGATTTGAGGCAATTCCGATCTTTGCCGGATCGTATATATTCCAGTATTTTTCAGGTGCATTGAAAGGAAGGTGCGGTTTCAGGAATCCGACTGCGAGGAAGAATGGTTGCCCCGACTTGCTGAATTTTCTTATGTGCCTTAACGCCTTCTGTGCTGTCTTTCCGTCATAATATGCACTGTCTTGAACATCAGCTCTTTCAAATGGCATTCCTCTTGAGATAGTTGTATCAATGGCAAGGTTTGAAGCTGTAAGATAATTTCTCCAGGAACCGGTTCCTGCAGGTCGCCACTCTTCGTTCCAGGCTCCCTTGCTATCGCCTTCATTATGAAAAATCTTGCTTAAAGAAACTGTATAGTATCCATTCTTTCTCAGATGCTGAGGTAAGGTGGTTGCTCCGGGATAATCCTTATCCACCCATGTACTGAAGTTAAGAAATCTGTAGTTTGTCGGTCTTGTGCCTGTCATCAGGCTTGCCCTCGAAGCTCCCGACACCGGAACATTGCAGTATGCTCTTTTAAAAGTTATACCGGTTGCAGCAAGTTTGTCTATATTCGGTGACGAAACGACTGAATTACCATAACAGCCCAGTTCAGGCCTCAGATCATCGACTGCAATAAACAGGATGTTTGGTTTTTCAAAAGAACGGCGTGTATCCTTAGAGCCCTGTTCCCGGCATGAAACCGATGTTATCAGACCTATTCCGGCCATCACCGTTATTCCCTGTTCAATCCGCCATATTGGTTTTGGTTTCATTTATAAGTTAGTTTAATACTGTTCGATTATTCGA
>CAZKMH010000481.1:0-3414 GCA_964553395.1 uncultured Rikenellaceae bacterium
CTGGTCGGGATGCAAAAAGCAGGTAAAATGCGGTTGCGATGGGGATATCCTGCGTTCACTTGATAACGAACTCATGGACCGTTCCACAATTCATTACAGTGCTGATGGTGCTTCTGCATATTTCACAGTTTCGAACGGTTACTATTATGACACCTACTATTTTTGTAATCCCGGTGAAATGTATGATGCTTTCATGGATCTTGAAGGTGAGGATCAGTTAATCCTTTCCGGTAATCTTTACTGGGAATGTACTTACCTTATGAACTCAAGCAATTCTTCTTACTATTCCTACTATTACAAAGTTTATAACATAGATGTTACAGAGCTGAAATCTTATCTGTACGGGAAAAAGTAAGATTTTCCATGACACGGTATAATGTATCTTTTGCAGGTGCAGGCAGGGTAGCCGGAGCTCTTTGCAGGGAGATGTACCGTGCAGGCCATAAGATCATCCGGATCATTTCCGGAACCGGAACAAAAGGAAGACAACTCGCAGGGGAGTGCAAGGCAGTATGGTCACAGGAACTTATCTTCAGTGATCCTGCCGATATAATCATCATTGCTGTACCCGATAATAAGTTGAAAGAGGTATTGGCCGGGATCAGTTGTCCGGGAAATCCGGTAATTGCCCATACAGCAGGAAGTTACGGACTCGATGTATTCCCGTCCAGTATTAACAGAACCGGTGTTTTCTATCCGTTGCAAACATTTTCAATGGAGAGACCTGTTTTATACAGAAATCTGCCTTTTCTTCTGGAAGCATCAGATTGCAAGACCGGAGATATCCTTAGAAAACTTGCAGAATCATTAAAAGGAGAAGTCCATTTCATTGACACAGAACGCAGGAAAAAAATTCATCTTGCTGCTGTTTTTGTGTGTAATTTCACAAATCATATGCTAGCAGCCGGGAAGATAATAACTGATGGAACCGGTTTGTCCTTTAAGATTCTGGAGCCTCTCATAAAGGAAACGGTTGCCAAAGCCCTGGAAATCGGACCTGAAGCATCACAGACCGGGCCTGCAGTAAGAAATGACCTGAACACAATTGAAAAACATCTGGATTTATTATCTTTCTCACCCGATCTTCAAAAACTGTACAATGAGGTGACGCGATCTATAATGAAACACTGTAAGCAAATCTGATAATGACAAATTTCAAAGAGGAGCTGGGAAATGTAAAGGCATTCGTTTTTGATATTGACGGAGTATTGTCACTTCAAACAGTCTCCCTGAATGCTTTTGGCGTGCCCAACAGAACTGTAAACCTGCGTGACGGTTATGCATTACAGCTTGCTGTCAAAAAAGGATATTATATAGGTATAATTTCAGGAAGCAGTTCAAAAGATTATCAGCGTAGACTTAAACTTTTGGGTATCAGAGAAATATATCTGAACAGCAGATTAAAACTTGAGTACTACAATACCTTTAAGAAAAAGCACGGCCTGAAAGATTCTGAGATTCTCTTTATGGGTGACGATATCCCTGATCTGGAGGTGATGAAGAATGCAGGTGTCCCTGTTTGTCCCTCTGATGCCGATAGTGAAATTAAGCAGGTTGCTCTTTATATTTCTGATAAAAAAGGGGGCGAAGGGTGCGTGAGGGATGTTATCGAACAGGTTCTCAGACTGCATAACAACTGGATGGATTCTGAAGCATTTACATGGTAAAATGTCAGGATTTTTAAAACTTATAAGGTGGCAGAATCTTATTATCGTTGTCCTTACAATGGTACTGATGCGATATGCGATCATTGAACCATTGCTGAGCAGAACAGGGATAATTCTTCTGCAGGGATCAGGTGAGGAGGGTCCGATGGTCCTTCAGTTTCCATGGTACTACTTTCTGATCCTTGTCTCTGCTACCGTCTGTATCACTGCAGGCGGATATGTGATAAATGATTATTTTGATATCAGGACCGACCTTATTAACAGAGGCCAGGTAATAGTTGGAACCAGGGTATCAAGGCGCCAGGCGATGTTATTGCACAGCATTCTGAATATTGCAGGAGTCCTGGCAGGATTTTATGTTTCGTGGAAGGCAGGATACTTCTGGCTTGGCACTATTTTCCTGCTGGTCTCCGGATTACTATACTTTTATTCGGCCAGCTATAAGCGCCAGTTTCTTCTGGGTAACCTTATTGTTTCGGTCCTGACAGCTATGGTCCCCTTTATGGTAGTTATTTTTGAGTGGGCAGCTGTTTACAGGTATTATTCAGTTTATGCAATTGAGATGCCGGAACTGAGCTTTCTGTTTTACTGGGTTGGAGGTTTTTCTCTCTTTGCTTTCCTGACGACCATGGCACGTGAAATTATAAAGGATACTGAAGATTTTGAAGGCGATTCAGCCTATGGACGGAACACTCTTCCTGTACTGATCGGGATTACTTCTTCAAAAATTGTGGCTGCAATCCTTGTCGTTTTTACAATAATATCGCTCTATCTGGTCTGGTATTTCTTTATTAATGATAAACTGACTCTTGGTTATATTACTGCCGGGATTGTCGCTCCGTTGATCTACGTTCTGTATCAGCTAATTGCAAGCAGGGAGAAGAAAGATATGCACATCGCCAGCAGGACTATGAAAATCGTAATGTTCGCCGGGATTCTCTATTCTTTATTTGTAAAGGCAATACTTACCTGGAACCTGATCTGATTATGGTGACAGATGACCTGAACCGGCACAGGATAATACTTGCTTCACGCTCCCCGAGAAGACAACAACTTTTAAGAGAGCTTGGCCTCAGGTTTGATGTTGTTACAAAGGATTACCCTGAAACATACCCGGAGAACCTCACTGGTGAGGAAATTGCCATATTCCTGTCAAAAGCAAAAGCCGATTATTTTAAAAATGATATCGCTTATAATGAGATTATTATAACGGCAGATACAATTGTGTGGTGCAATGGCAGGGTCCTGGGAAAGCCTGAGGACAAATACGAAGCAGCAGAAATGATAAGGGATCTTTCGGGAAATACGCATGAAGTGATAACCGGAGTAACGCTTCTTTCGACAAAAAGAGAAAGAACATTCTCTGATACCACAAAAGTGACGTTTGATGCTCTTACTGATGCTGAGATAAATTATTACATTGAGAGATTCAGGCCTTATGATAAGGCCGGAGCCTACGGGATCCAGGAATGGATAGGTATTGCCGGCTGCAGCCGGATTGAAGGATCATATTTCAATGTTGTCGGCCTTCCGGTGCAAAAATTATATAAGGAACTGAAGGATTTTATAAAATAATTAAAACCTTATCGTGTATTTCAGTTTCACCGCAGTTGAGGTGAAAACAGCTTTTATAACTGCAATTCTCTGTTTTCCTAAGGGTGTTTTGCCTTATAAATCCAAAGTTGCTCTGTTACAAATCCTACACATAGGCTTTTACTTTGTTCAGTTTATCGTAATACCTCTGGAC
>CAZKMH010000482.1:0-3413 GCA_964553395.1 uncultured Rikenellaceae bacterium
CAGATTTATCCAATAAGGAAAAAGAAAATGCCGTATTAAAAAATGATTTATCTGAAATGACCGATAAAAACAAAGGACTTACAGGTCAATACAATGATCTGATAATAAGCAACAATGATCTTCAGGGAAAATACAATGACTTTATCGATAAAAGCTTGTCACAGACAGAACAGCTCAACAAAGCATTGAAAGCAAAATCCGATGAGCTTGATATGAAAGAAAGATTGCTTTCAGAAAGAGAAAAAACACTGGAAGAGATGCAAAAGATTATTGCCAGACAGGATTCCATCACCAAACAATTAAACAGCATTTTGCATAATGCCTTGCTGGGATTTAATCCTGATGAGTTATCGGTGGAAATAAAGAACGGCAAAGTATATGTTTCGATGTCAGATATACTATTATTCAAATCGGGAAGTTCATCTGTAGAAGCTAAGGGTCGTGAAGCCCTGAAACTGCTGGGAGATGTCCTGAACAAAAATACTGATATTGACATTCTGGTAGAAGGGCATACAGATAATGTACCGATAAAAACACCTGTTTATAAAGATAACTGGGATCTGAGTGTGGCGAGAGCCACATCAATTGTCAGGATATTGTCCTCAGATCATAAAATTGCCCCTACACGTCTTGCAGCATCAGGTAAGGGAGAATATTTTCCGAAAGCAGATAATGCAACTGCTGAAGGAAGGGCCAAAAACAGGAGAACAGAAATAATTCTTTCGCCCAATCTGGAAGAAATAATGCAATTATTAACAAATTAAGATTTAAAGCGTTGTGCGGTTGACACTATAGGAATTAACAATACAAAAACGCAATCACTCTGTATACCAGGTAATTGCGCCATTTTATCAGTGATCCAGCTGGGATTATTCGCATGCTCATGATCCCTTAGGGGGGTCTAACAAGCCAAACGATGTCGTCCCGCCTTTAGCGCGACTTGTCATTTTTTATTTTCTTTGCAGAATTTAAGCCTGACGGCTTATTCTGCTCACAAAATAAAAAATGCTCCTGACGGAGCATCGTTTGGCTTGTGATCCAGCTGGGATTCGAACCCAGGACCCCATCCTTAAAAGGGATGTGCTCTACCAGCTGAGCTACTGAATCAGTTTTATGTTTTGAAGAACCCAGGACCCTTTTGTAAAGCGTAATATTCTACCAGTTGGGCAAATAATTCCTTTTTAATTTGCGTGTGCAAAGGTATTATAATTTTAATTTAATACAAATAATAGACTGGTTTTCACCCATGGATTCAACAAAAAAATTACAGGTTTTGTTGTAATGAATCCTTGTGTCATACGTCTTGCTGAAAACTCTGTTGTTTAACTTTAATAATATTATTATGAGAAGATTATTATTTGCATCTGTAATTATGGCTCTGACACTATCCGGTTTTGGACAAAAGTCAGTTGATGCTTTGTTTAACAGATATGCTGGCAACGATGGCTTTGTTACTGTAACCATCAGCGGTAACCTGCTGAAACTGGCTAAGGCACTTTGTGATGATGACGAAAAGGATGACAATTGCTGGCCGTCTGACATTACAACCATCAGAATACTGATCCAGGAAGATGAAGGAATGAAAACCGGTAATTTCTACGATCTTGTCGAAAGAGACCTTGACAGGAAAAGCTATGAGGAATTCATGAGAGTGAAGGAATCTGATCAGGACCTGGTGATGCTTGTAAGAACCGCCGGAAGAAGTTTTAAGGAGTTCCTTGTGATCGCCGGAGGTGAAGATAATTTACTGATCCAGGTTAAAGGGAATATGACTTTCAGGGAAGCTGAAAAATTTTCAGAAAAGATTAAGAAAGACAATGGTGCAGGTTTTGTTCTTAACTGACCCTGAATCACAATGTTCTTATCTTTGCTGAGCAGTAGCCCTTAGCCCAGATCTGATGACCCGGAGTGCATTTAATGAATTAATTCATAATCAGAACCGCAAATTATTCCAGATTGCCTTCCGGATGCTTCAGAATCGGCAGGAAGCCGAAGATGTTGTGCAGGAGGTCTTTTTGAAGATGTGGATGATGGGTAAAAAACTTGATGAATATAATGATCCGGGAGCGTTAGCTGCCACAATGACAAGGAACAGTTGCATTGATATGCTCAGGAAATGGAAACATATCGATAATTCAAGGGAAGGCTCAGAATTAATGAATCCTGATCCCTCGCCTTTTGAACAAATGGTAAAGACTGAAAATGAGCAAATTATTGACAACATCATTGAAGATCTCCCGCCTTTGTACCGCAATGTGGTCCAACTGAGGGAAATTAATGGATTGTCTTATGAAGAGATCGCCCTTCATCAGAACGTTAATATTAATACGTTACGGGTGACATTATCAAGGGCCAGACGGATAATAAAAGAAAAATATTTAAATTATATAAATGAAAGAGGAAAAGCTTAAACAGCTTCTTGACAGGTATTATGACGGAAATACCTCAGCTGAAGAAGAAAAGGAGCTTAAGGATTACTTTTCAGGTACTGATATTTTCCCTGGATATGAAGCCGAAAAAGAGATATTCACTCATTATGCAAATGCTGAAAAAGCTGCGATTTCTTCAATCGGTTTTGAATCGGGGATCATAAAAGCTGTCGATGGTCTTGAAACAAGTCAGAGATTGAGAATTATCAGAAAGAGGTACATTACCTTTTTAAGCGCAGCTGCCACAATATTGTTCCTGGTTGGATCCTGGTTCATCTTTTTTCATGAGACTGAACCAGCCGATTCGTTTTCGGACCCGCGGATAGCCTATGCTGAAACAATGAAAATACTTAATGATGTTTCCGTGAAACTCAACAGAGGCAAAATGGCATTGCAGCCGATCGGTAAACTCAACACTGCTGCACGTGACGGTATCAGATCTCTTGACAGATCAGTATCAGTTATGGAGGATGGACTGAGGAGGATTGGATTTGACGTGGAGGAATAGGTTGAAGCGGGTTGAGGAGAGTTGATCAGGATTGAAGAAGTTGAAAATAAAAATATATAAAAATATAACAAATGAAGAGGACGTTTTTGATTTTTATTGCATTGATGGTTTGCCGGGTTATGAGTGCCCAGACGAATCCCATCGATGAGCTGTTTAACAGATACTCTGAAAAAGAGGGATTCACATCAGTGTATATTTCAGGAAAGATGCTGAACCTGCTGGCCGGGATGGATAAAAACTCAGGGAAAACTGATAATATATTACTCCGTCTTAATTCGATCAGGATACTGTCAGAAAATGATTCACTCTCGACAGAAAAGGTGAATTTTTATCAGGAGTTGAGAAAAAAACTCGATTTCTCGGTTTATGAAGAGCTGATGGTCGTCCAGGAAGGACCTGATGTGACAAAATTCCTGCTCCGCCAGAATGGCGACAGAGTGACGGAACTGCTGATGATTACAGGTGGCAGAGAAGGA
>CAZKMH010000483.1:0-3404 GCA_964553395.1 uncultured Rikenellaceae bacterium
TAGAGCATCAGCTTCCCAAGCTGAGGGTCGCGGGTTCGAATCCCGTTTCCCGCTCTCATCCGCCGAAGCTTTAGCGAAGGCGGATCTCATCCGCCGAAGCTTTAGCGAAGGCGGATCTCATCCGCCGAAGCTTTAGCGAAGGCGGATCTAATCCGCCGAAGTTTTGGCTTTGGCGGTTTTTGTTACATTAATTCCCTTATTGCTCTTATCTGATTATGTATCTGAATCCCACTGACATACAATGAATGATCGGAATATCTTCAATGGCTACGATCATGGGATCATATTCTCCTGCAATATAAAGATCAGGGATTGAAGCGAATGGATTGACTCTTATTCCAACCGGTATATTTACACTTAACCACTTATCGGAATTCTCCGACAATAAATTTGAACCTAATCCGCCTCCTGCATATAAACTGACTTTCCCGGATGAGAAGAATGTGAAAATTCCATAAAGTTGCACAATACCGCGGTCATTAACTTCCCAGTCGGCCTGGTTATAAGGTTTTGTATTGGCCCTGAATTCCACTATAACCTTTCCCAGCGGATTATAAGAAAGACAGAGCGTATTACCATCAGTGTTGTAACCGATCCCAATCTGGCAATGGGAGGGATTCGTCAATACAATTATCAGTAGCGCAATTAAAGGGATGACTTTTTTCATTTTCATGAATATTATTGATTTAGAATGTAAACTCCATCATTCCAGGTACCAACCCAGATATTATTTTCATCGTCAACCTCGATAGCTGTTATATAATTATCAGGGAATAAATTTTTCGGCGAAGTGATCCAGGTTTTCCCTGTATAAACATGCAGATATGCCGACTCATCATCTGAACCGGCTATCCAGCAGTAGTTCCTTTTGTCGGCCTTCATCCTTGTAAAGAAATTCAGGCCAGGTATTTCACCAAAATCGATCTTATTCCACTGATCATCTTCGAATTGGAATAAGTTATTTGATCTCATAGTTGAGGATAGGGAAAAATCTTCGACCAGATAAATCTTCCCGGATTGTCCAAGTGTAAAAGAGAAAACCCAGTAAAACATTCCTTCCTCATCACCCAGACAATCCCACGATTGGTCTGAAATGCGGTAGATATTGGTTCTGCCCACCGTACCGGTGGTAGCGATATATACTGAGCCATCCTCTTCATTAATCTCGATATCCTCGATAATATTCTGGTTTAAAGGTGAATTTTCGGGAGTTAAAAACTCAAAATCCTTACCGTCAAACACACCTAATCCGCCAATTCTGAATGCACAGCTCGAAAACCATATTTTCCCATCCGGTGCTACTTTGACATTTCTGACATAATTTCTGGGTAAGCCGGCATTCTCATTTGTATACCAGGTGAAATCATCACCCGAGAGACGTCCCAGGCCACCTCCGCTCGTTCCTATCCATACCGACTCATCCGGACCGATAGCCAGGTCCATGATCTCAAATTCCAGATCGTAACTATCCCCGTCACCATCTTTCAAATAATATAGTATTTTATCTGAGCCGATGGCCACATTTCCTTCATGATCAGTATCAATGCATGAGATCTTCTTTCCCTCCAGCATCCTTTCCGAAAGTTTAAAGCTGATTCCGGTTGGAAAATTGTCATTCTTCTCACACGACTGACCGGAAAGAAGCGCTAAAACAATAATTATGAGACAAATTCTGCGCATATTCAGTTAAATCTTATCAAAAATTATACCATACGAAATTAACAAAACTTCTTAATTTTGTTATTCTTTTCAGATATCTTGAACATGAGATCAATCATAATAACCATAGGAGATGAGCTTCTGATTGGCCAGACCGTTGATACAAATTCGGCCTGGATAGGTGCAGAGCTTAGCAAGCTTGGATTTGACGTCTACCGGAAAGTATCAATACACGACAGCAAAAATGATATTCTCGAAACGTTGGGGGAGGTTCAGGGTAAAGCCGAACTGGTGCTGGTAACAGGAGGTCTCGGACCCACGAGTGACGATATTACCAAACAAACGATCTGTGAATTTTTTAACAGTAAACTTACCATTAATAAAGATGTACTTAAAATGATTGAGGAGAGGATGAGTCGCCGTGGCATTCCAATGAATGAAAACAACCGCAGACAGGCAATGGTTCCGGATTCATGCAAAGTTCTTTTCAATGCCATGGGAACAGCACCGGGAATGCTGTTCGAGAATAAGGAAACAATATTTGCTTTAATGCCCGGTGTACCTTATGAGATGAAATATATAATGACTGAGCACTTAATCCCTCTTCTGAAGAACAGGTTCAGTTCTCAGACAATAATTCACAGAAATATAATGACATATGGAGTTTCTGAATCAAGACTCGCCGAGATGCTTACAGAATTTGAAGCTTCATTACCTGAGGAAATCAAACTCGCTTATCTGCCTTCGACCGGAATAAATAAATTACGTTTGACAGCTAAAGGAGCAGACAGACTTGCACTAAATGGAATTGTTGAAGAACAGGTTAAAAAACTTTACCGGATAATACCCGAGCTTATTTTCAGCGATGAAGAAAAAACCTTCGAAATGGTGATCGGTGAATTGTTGATGGAAAGAAATCAGACACTGAGCACTGCTGAAAGTTGTACCGGTGGTAAGATTGCACAGATGATAACGAGTGTTCCGGGCAGTTCAGCTTATTTTAAAGGTTCAGTTATTGCATATGATAATGATATAAAAAGAGAGTTGCTTATGGTTCCGGATGAAATGCTGAAAAAATACGGAGCAGTAAGCAAAGAAGTGGTGGAAAGCATGGCGAAGGGCGCCCGAAAATTATTAAAATCGGACTATTCTGTGGCCACTTCCGGCATAGCCGGACCTGACGGAGGTACCGATTTCAAGCCGGTAGGAACAGTCTGGATAGCCGTTTCATCAGAAAAAGGAACCGTGACAGAAAGTCATTTGTTCGGAAATGACCGCAATTTTAACATAACAAGGTTCTCTATTGCTGCACTTAACCTGATCCGCAAGCAGGTTATCGGTCAATAAAAAACAGAGCACTGCTATAAAATAGTAGGCAAAATATTTGGTCAATCAGATAAAAATCACGTATTTTGCGCTTCGTTTTAAAAGAAACAGTTTATAACTGAAGAAATATAAGGTATCTATGTCAAGGATTTGTCAGGTTACGGGGAAGAAAGCGATGGTCGGAAACAATGTGTCGCATTCCAAAAGAAGAACAAAGAGAAAATTCTTACCTAATCTCTTTGAAAAGAGATATTACCTTCCCGATGAGAAGAGGTGGATCTCTCTCAAAGTATCAGCTGCGGGCATCAGACTTATAAGCAAAAAGGGACTCCCGACTGCACTTAAGGAAGCTAAGGAAAAAGGTTACATTGTGAATTACTAAATGAATAGAAAATGGCAAAGAAGGCAAAAGGAAACAG
>CAZKMH010000484.1:0-3401 GCA_964553395.1 uncultured Rikenellaceae bacterium
GGGGATCATCCCGATCTCCCAAAGATTGAGGACAAGCTCGGAAAGCCTTTGTCGCCCTATGCCATCACGAAATATGTTGATGAGCTCTTTGCCGCCAATTTTGCCTCAACTTATAAAATCGAAACGATCGGCCTGCGGTATTTCAATGTATTCGGACGCAGACAGGATCCGATGGGGGCATACGCTGCAGTAATCCCGCTATTTGTAAAATCGCTTTTGCATCACGAAGCACCTGTTATCAATGGCGACGGGCTCTATTCAAGGGATTTCACATACATTGATAACGTTATCCAGGCAAACCACCTTGCTGCACTTGTTCACGACAAGTCAGCGGTTAATCAGGTTTACAATGTTGCGCACGGGGAAAGGACCAGTCTCAATGATTTGTTTGGACTGATAAAACAGCTGATTGGGAACTTTGACCCTGAAGTCGTGGATATTAGCCCGCTTCATGGTCCTGACAGGGCAGGGGATATTCCTCATTCACTGGCTTCGATCGACAAGGCACAGCGCCTGCTTGGATACAAGCCGACACATAACGTCAGGGAAGGAATGGCGGAGGCGATTAACTGGTACAGGTCTAATCTGTAAAGCTTCCGCAGTGATTTCAGATGCGTTTCAGGACCTTTAGTGCAAGGTCATCGATTATCTGTTTATAGTCGTTGATGAATTCTCCGGTTACCCGGTTTCCGATAACCGCGCAAATTGTCAGGGCTTTATGCCCAAGTAATCCTGCAAGCCCATAGAGTGCCGAGCTCTCCATTTCATAGTTGCTGATAGTTCTTCCCATGAAGGAGAATTGTGCAAGCTTATCATTGATTTCGCTGTCGAAAGTCTCAAGTCTGAGTTTTCTGCCCTGAGGTCCATAGAAGCCGGGTGCAGAAATCGTAATTCCATTTATGAAGTTATCGATATCGAACAAGCCGGCAAGCTCCCTGTTTGCATTTACAACGTATGGAAAGGAGAGGGTATCGGGCCATTCAAGGTATTCAGCAAGCACTGTCGATAAAGTATTGTCAAGAAGCCAGTCATAACCTTCATAAAAATGCAACAGGCCGTCAAATCCGATTGCTGTTCCGGCGAGTACATATGACCCTGTGGGTACATCTGCCCTGAGTCCGCCCGATGTGCCTATTCTGATTAATGTAAGTGAAACAGGCTCCTCAATTATCTCCCCGGTCCTGAGATCGACGTTAACAAGGGCATCAAGTTCATTGACAAGGATATCAATGTTATCAGGACCTATGCCCGAGGAGATTACAGTTACTTCGGAACCTTCGAAGCTGCCGGTAACAGTCCGGAATTCCCGGTTCTCCTTCCTTACCCGGATCTCCTCAAGATGTGATGCAATCAGATCAACCCGGGCGGGATCACCGACTATGATGATCTTCTCAGATATATCGCCAGGAAGAAGATGCAAATGAAATATACTTCCATCCGGATTAGTTATAAGTTCGGTTTTCTTTTGCATGGTAAGTAATGAGAAACAAATATAAAAAAATCCGGGATGCCGGTCTTAAATGTAGTCCATAATTCTGCCGGAAATAAGAAGCAGTGATATCTCGGCCAGTTTGGCCTGGAATTCCACCGAAAGCAGGCTTTCGCGTGCATCGAGCAGACTTTTCTGGACCTCCCGGAGGTCAATTCCCGAAAGGCTTCCGAGCCTGTACATTTCAATTGCTATCTCGAAGTTTTCAGTGGCTGTCTGAAGGTTTTGGTTTTCGAGTGTGATAAGACGGAGATAATTCCTGTAGGCACTGTAAATGGTTATCAGATCGGCTTTAATGCCCTGTTCGATTTCCTGGTACCTCAGCTCGCTGTTTTGCACGTTGATCGTAGAATTTCTGATCTCTCTTCTCTGGTTAAATCCGTCAAAGACATTCAGTCCGAGGTTGAGGCCATAGTTTAACCCGTCGGTGATCTGCCTGTCGGTAGTACCCGAAGAGAAAGTACTGAAAGTATAGCCGTAGCCTGATGAAGCATTTAAATACGGATAGCTGCGCGATGCAATGATTTTACGGTCGTATTCCGATATTGTCCTGCTTTTGGAAGCAATCTGCAGGTTGGTATTGGCAGCCAGTGTTTCATCGAGCATTTTTTCGAACAGCAGGTCGGGGTTTACTGTAATCAGGGTATCTGTAGTGGTAAATTCCTGACCGAGATCCTTGACTGCCATCAGCTCGTTAAGCCTTATCTGGGCTGCCCTGACGACTTCATTCTGACGTGAAAGCCGTGAACTGTCGCCATTGAGGTAGACCCGCGACTGTAAAACCTGAAGCTTTGAACTGGATCCGAGCAGATAACGGTCTTCATCGATACGCAAACGCTCCCTCGAAAGGGTAACGGCATAGTTGATATTGTTTCGAAGCTCTATCTGCTGGATATAGTTGTAATACCCTGATATGATGTCTGCAACGAGATTCTCGACGGCAAGCTGGGTATTCAGTTCGCCCACCTGTTTAAGTTCATTTAGTTTCTTATAGGTGGTCTGGACGCTGAATCCGTTAAAAATAGTCATATTCATCGCCAGTCCGGCGAAGGTTGTTGTGTTATGCTCCCCATCCGAATGGGTTTCACCGCCATCAGCAAGCTCCCTTTTTGTATTATTCAAAGTACCGCTGTGCCTGCTGCTCAGGTCCAGGGAGGGGAGGAATCCCGCATTTCCAATAGTATAGTTATTCCTGGCAATTGATTCATTGTTCCTCGTTATCAGAAGTGAAAAGTTATTTTCAAGACCGGTCTTTATACAGTCCTCGACATCGTAAACCAGTTGATTTTGAGAATAAGCGCTTAAAGAAAAAACAATCAGGCTAAGCGACAGTAGCTGTATTTTCATCAGGATTCTTTTTTGTTTCACTGGAGATGTAGGTATAAATTGCGGGGACAACAAACAGAGTCAGTAAAGTCGAAAACAGCATGCCACCGACGACAGTAGTACCCATTGCGACACGGCTTTGAGCACCTTCACCAAGTCCCAACGCAAGGGGCAGCAGACCAAAAATAGTTGCGAGACTTGTCATAAGGATTGGGCGGAACCGTGAAGCAGCAGCAAATTTTATTGCATCGACCTTCGAGAGTCCGGCTGATTTCCGCTGATTGGCAAATTCCACCAGCAGGATCCCGTTTTTCGACACCAGGCCAATGAGCATGATCAATCCGATCTGGCTGAATATATTCATTGTAATATTAAAATACCACATGAAAATAAGCGCTCCGGTAAGTGCCAGGGGAACTGTCATCATTACTATGAACGGATCCTTAAAACTTTCAAACTGGGCTGCAAGGACAAGGAATATCAGTATCAGGGCAAGCCCGAAGGCGAACATAAGGCTTGAGGAGCTCTCCATAAAATCCTTGGAATCACCTGCGAGGGCAGTTCTGAATGAATCATCAAGAACCTC
>CAZKMH010000485.1:0-3401 GCA_964553395.1 uncultured Rikenellaceae bacterium
GCGTCATCGGGGTGTCGAAGGCGTACGCGACGCGCGTCGGCGGCGGGCCGTTCCCCACGGAAATGTTCGACGAGGAGGTGCAGAAGATCCGGGACCGCGGGAACGAGTACGGATCGACCACGGGGCGGCCGCGGCGGTGCGGCTGGTTCGACGCCCCGGTCGTGCGGTACGCGGACCGTCTCAACGGGCTGGCCGGCGTCGCGCTGACCAAGCTGGACGTCCTCTCGGGCCTGCCAAGCGTGAAGGTGTGCGTGGCGTACGAGATCGACGGCGTCCGCCGGGACCAGGTCCCCCTGTTGCTGGCCGAATTCGCGGCGGCCAAGCCGGTCTACGAGCAGTTGGAGGGCTGGAAGGAAGACATCTCCACGGCCCGGGAGTTCGACGACCTGCCGAAAGCCGCCCGGAAGTATGTCCGGAAGATCGAGGAGATCACCGCCGTCGAGGTTGCCCTCGTCTCCGTGGGACCCGACCGGAACCAGACGATCATCCGGAGGAATCCCTTCCGCGCTTGACACTTCCGGCTCCCGGAACGTAAGATGCCCAATTCGGGGGGAGCCCATAGCTCAGTTGGCAGAGCATCTGACTTTTAATCAGAGGGTCGTTGGTTCGATCCCAACTGGGCTCACCACCGTGCGCGTCCCCATCGTCTAGTTCGGCCAAGGACACCGCCCTTTCACGGCGGCGACGGGGGTTCAAATCCCCCTGGGGACGCCATCGATTATAAAGGGGATTCCGGTTAAACCCGGAATCCCTATTTCCTTTCATTGGGCATTTTATCCAAGGACCTTATTACAGGATAACCTCGTCAAGATTTTGCATAGGTCGCCGCTTTCCGCACCGTGATCTCCCCAAGGATCCCCGGAGGGGTCCCACGAGGGGTTGACGGACACGGATGGTCCAGGTACGATTTGCACACCAGCCGGGGTGCTCGTTCCGAAAGGGGCGGGCTGAGATTACACCCGTTGAACCTGATCCGGATAATGCCGGCGCAGGGAAGCCAACGAGATGCGCGCCTGGCGAATGCCTTGGCGCGTTTTTTTTTATCTTAAGGAGTTGGAAGTGAAACTGACCGTCAACGGGGAAGCGTATGAGGCGAAACAGTCCGTATCCGTGACGGCGCTGCTGGAGGAGATGGGCATCGGCGGACGGGCGGTGGTTGTCGTCCTGAACGATGAAGTGATCCCCTTTTCCTCGCGGAGGACATGCGGGCTGCGGGAGGGTGATCGCGTGGATCTGTTCCGGCTCGTCGGCGGCGGGTGATCGTCGGGATGGTGGGGCAAAAAGCGGGGATCCGGAGGGGAAACCATGGAGCGGCAAGGCAAGGCACAAGATGAGTGGATCGTCGGGGGGCACCGGTTCTCCTCGCGACTCCTGATGGGGACCGGCAAGTTCCAGGATGCGGAAACCATGGTGGGCGCCGTTCTGGCCTCGGGTACACAGATCGTTACGGTGGCGCTACGCCGCGTCGGCCGTATTCCGCAGGAAGACGACATGCTCGGTCCGCTTCAGCAACTTAAGGGGATCACCCTGATGCCGAACACCTCCGGAGCGCGGAACGCGTCGGAGGCGATCCGCGCGGCACGCCTGGGGCGGGAACTCAGCGGGAGCCCCTTCGTGAAGGTCGAGATCCACCCCAACCCGCACCATCTCATGCCCGACCCGATCGAGACGTTCGAGGCCGCAAGGATCCTCGCCGCGGAAGGATTCGTGGTGATGCCGTACATGCCGGCCGACCCGGTCCTCGCCAAGCGGCTGGAGGACGTCGGGTGCGCATCGCTGATGCCGTTGGGCTCCGCGATCGGCAGCGGGCACGGGCTGGCCACGGCCGAGATGCTGCGGCTCATCCTTCGTCACGCCCGAATCCCCGTGATCGTCGACGCGGGTCTCCGTTCCCCCTCGGAAGCCGCCGCCGCACTTGAGATGGGGTGCGACGCCGTCCTCGTGAACAGTGCCGTGGCGGCGTCCGGCGACCCGATCGCCATGGCTGCGGCGTTCGCGCAGGCCGTGGGGGCGGGCCGCGTCGCGCACCAGGCCGGCCTCATGCCACGAGGCGGCGGCACGGCTCTGGCGACAAGCCCCCTGACGGCGTTCCTTTCCGTGGAGGACGCGTGACTCCGCAAATGCCCGCGTGGCTCGACCCTTCGCAGTGGCTCGACGGAAGGGCGTCGACGCATGCGGACGTCGAACGGGCGCTCCGGTGCGATGAGCCCGGTCCGCGGGAACTTGCCGCGCTGCTTTCTCCCGCGGCGCACCCCTTCATCGAGATCATGGCGCAGCGCGCCCGCGCCCTGACACAACGCCACTTCGGCCGGACCATCTCGCTGTACGCCCCGCTCTACCTGGCCAACCATTGCACGAGCGGCTGCGCGTACTGCGGGTTCGCTTCAGACCGGACCCAACCCAGGCGTCGCCTCGAACCTCCGGAAGCGGAGAAGGAACTGGCGATGCTGAAGGAGATGGGGTTCGAAGAGGTTCTCCTGCTCACCGGGGAGCGCACCTCACATGCCGGCTTCGATTACCTTCTCGAATGCGTGTCGCTGGCGGCGCAGCGGTTCCATGCCGTCGGGATAGAGGCCTTTCCCATGACTACCCGCGAGTATGGCCTCTTGGCGGAAGCGGGCTGTTCCGGCGTGACGGTATACCAGGAGACGTACGATCCGCGCCAGTACGACCGGCTCCACCGATGGGGACCGAAGAAGGACTACCTGGGTCGGCTGGAAGCGCCGGCCCGCGCGATGGAAGCGGGGATGAGGACCGTCGGCCTCGGGGTTCTCCTCGGCCTGTCGGATCCGAGCTTCGACGCCGTCTGCCTCATGCGACACGCGGGCCATCTACAGCGGATTCACTGGAAGTCGGGGATCACGCTTTCGTTCCCTCGCCTGCGACCCCAGGAGGGGAATTTCACGGCGCTGTTTCCTGTCGACGAGGCGTGGCTGGCGCGGTTGGTGTTCGCATTCCGGATCGTTCTCCCGGATGTCCCGCTCTTGCTCTCGACGCGAGAAAGGCCGGAATTCCGGGACGGCATGGCGGGGCTCGGCATCTCGAAGATGAGTGCGGGAAGCCGCACGACCGTCGGGGGCTACGGCGGGGCGGAGCCGACGACCGAAGGCCAGTTCCAGGTCAGCGACAAGCGCAGCGTGCCGGAGATTTGCGCAATGCTGCGGAACCGGGGGCTGGAGCCGGTTTTCAAGAACTGGGACAGTGTGTTCCGGGACGCTTCGGTCCGCGGGCATGACTGATGGATTCGGTCTTTATCTCGTCATGACCGACCCGGTCGCCGGCTACGAGGCGTGCGCGGCGGCGGCGGTTCGATGCGGCGTACGCTATCTCCAGCTCCGGATGAAGAGGGCGCCTCGCGATGCCGTTCTCGATACCGCCCTGCGCGTACGCGAGATCACCCT
>CAZKMH010000486.1:0-3391 GCA_964553395.1 uncultured Rikenellaceae bacterium
TTTTCATCCATATTTGTGGTATTGTAACCAGAGGATGTAAAGCCGATAGATTCCTGGAACCGGTGGAAAAGACTGTGGATGGTTCGGGTGATGATCCTGAATTCATCCTCCTCATTGGGAAGGGGGACCATTGCGTACAATGTCCCTCCAAACTCAACAGGGATATTATTGATTACCCGCTCACGGGGGAATGTGCCTGTATAAATTCCGTCTTTCTCCTTCAGGATACCGTTTTTATCGGTAGTGTTCGCGAGTATTTTTCTTGTCTCACGATCTACAAACATTACAGGACCGTAGAGATTTTTACCCCAGATGTTACCGTTTTCCCTGTTGCAGGCTGCCTCTATTTTCCGGAAATATTCTTTGGCTTTTGCGGGTGTCAGATAAATATCATTCTTTTCTCCCTTACATCCGATAAGAAACAGAAGAACAGGGAAAATAATCCATTTTTTCATCTCTCTGCTGGTCTTGAATAGTCAGTATAAATATCCGTACATAAATGACTTACCTCTTTCTGAGTTCCGTTTAATCCCATGGATATTTCATCTGCGGTATTTTAAACGCCCTAAAAATAATGAAAAATAAGGTTAATAAACCAACCGGGCCTACCTTTGAGTGCATATTATGACTTTTAGCAATCTGAAAAACAGATCAGGACATTTTATTCTTCACGGCTACCGGGTACATCTAACCATTCTTACCATTGTCCTCTTCCCTGGCATCTTTTATGCTGACATTCAGCTCAAATCCGATCAGTAAGGCTATTGAGTTAAGATAGAGCCAGATAAGTATAATCATCAGAGTGCCTATCCAGCCGTAAAGCTTATTATAGTGGCCGAAATTATTTACATAAGCCGAAAAGCCCGATGATGTTAAGATAAACAACATTGTGGCAAGTGTTGACCCGGGGGAAAAAAACCTGAAGTCAGTTCTTTTTGCCGGGGCGAGGTAGTAGAGGAATGAAATTGCCAGGAACAGCAAAAGAATAATGACAATCCATTTAATTAAAACCAGCGATGAGATCACAAGGCTGCGCTCAAGAATTTCATATTCAACGAGCTTGTTCATAGCCATTTTCCCGAATATGACAAGGGATCCTGCCACGGCTATCATAATCAGTACTATAAGCAGAAGGAAGATTGAGATCTTACGCTGATGTATCCACGACCTTGATCTGAATGAGTGCGCCGAAACGACGAACGCATGAATAACTGCATGAATGCCATTTGTCGAGAAGAATATTGTGGCAAAGAACATAAAAATCAGAAGGCCTCCGCTTTTATTTGTTACAATATCAATGATCGTTATTTCGAGAAAACTGAAGGCGGATACCGGAAGGATGCTCTCAAAAAGCTCAATCAGCTCCTGCTGGAAGTTTGGTATCGGGATAAACGGGATAAGGGCGAAAAGGAAAATTGATGCGGGAAGGAGGGCCATCAGGAGGTTGAAAGCTATTGAAGAAGCTCTTGTGACCAGCGCACCTTTGCTGAAACCACGGACCACGAATCTGATAACGTGACTGATAGGGATCCCGTCGAACCCCGGCAATATAAGTTTGTTTAAAAACCCGCCCCCTTTTACCTCTTTATTAAATAGCATATGCTACATGGCTTTCAGGCTCATGTCAAGGCTTCGGATGTGGTGGGTCAGTGCCCCCACGGAGATAAAATCGACTCCGCATTCCGCATAAGCCCTGGCTGTCTCAAGAGTAATGCCTCCTGAAGATTCCGTTTCGAATCTCCCTGCAATCATTTCGATAGCCTTCCTGGTATCCTCGATGTTGAAATTATCAAGCATTATCCTGTTAACACCACCTGCCGAAAGGATCTTACTCAAATCATCAAGATTTCTTGCTTCTATTTCAATTTTAAGATTTCTGTGGTTCATCCTCAGGTATTCCCTTGTTTTTGTGATGGCATTTTCAATTCCTCCGGCATAGACAATGTGATTGTCCTTAAGCATTATCATATCAAATAGTCCCATTCTGTGATTTAGTCCGCCGCCGATCCTTACTGCCTCTTTTTCAAGAAACCTCAAACCGGGGGTTGTCTTGCGGGTGTCAAGGATCCTGGCTTTTGTACCTGCAACGCTCAGCACATACTGATTTGTACTTGTTGCTATGCCGCTCATCCTCTGTAATATATTCAGCACCAGTCGCTCGGATTTCAGGATGGATTGCTGTCTGCCGCTGATGTAAAATGCAATATTCCCTGGAGTTATCTTACTTCCGTCTTCAATAAGGATCTCGCATACAAGGTCCTGGTCTATTTCTTTAAAGGTTTCTTTCGCGACTTTTACTCCGGCCAGGATCCCATCTTCCTTTATGAGCAGCTTTGCTTTTCCAGTGGCGTCCCAGGGGATGCATGCCAGTGATGAATGATCACCGTCGCCCAGATCTTCCCCGATACTTCTGATAATAAATTCTCTGAGAACCCTATTTTCCATTTTCAGACTCTATCCGTATCTGATGAATCAGCAGCTCATCGTTGACTTTTTTCAGGAGAAAATATACCCTGAAATCGCCCCTCTCTGTTTTGAGGATACCGATGGCATATTGTGCTTCATTTTTTGCACCCTGATGGCGGATAATGAATTCTTTTGTAAGGTGGGAATTAAAAAAATCCTTTAATATGACCTCAGCAACATTCTTTTTGTAAAAATCCTCCTTATCAAGCAAAAGCAGTTCAACTGTTGAATTCATGTATTTCGACAGTTCAGTTGCATTGCCGGCCTTTATTGCGATAGAAATACCTTCGAGGATCCTTTGCTGATCCTGAGCCTGGAGGATTGAACAAATAAAAATAAGAACCAGTATTTGAAAATAACTTTTAGGTTTCATTCGGATTTATTTTATGCCTACGATCAATGTCATTGCACCACAAATTTAACTATTTTCATTTAAGAAATCAGTTCTGCCTTATCAATATAATTATAATTGCATTCGCACATTTTTAATTATATTTATGCAGATGATCACCGCGAATCCCTATATACAAAAGTCGCGCCAATAATTATGAAGATCGCGTTGCTGCAGACAGGAAAAACAACAGAAAAGCATGTGGCTGAAGGAGTTGGGTTGTACTCTGCACGCATCAGAAAATATTCAGGATTTGAAATAATCACTCTTTCCGACATCAGGAATACCCGTAACATGCCGGAACAGGAACAAAAGCTGAAAGAAGCACGAAAAATAATAGAAGCCGTAGGTAAAGATGATTATTTAGTTTTGCTTGACGAAAAGGGCAAAGAGTTCAGAACTGTTGAATTTGCCGGATGGCTGAAGCAAAGACTGATGATGCCCAATAAGAGGATAATGTTTGTAATTGGGGGGCCATGGGGTTTTTCAGAAGAGATAAATAAAATCGCTGATATGAAAATCTCTCTTTCACGG
>CAZKMH010000487.1:0-3385 GCA_964553395.1 uncultured Rikenellaceae bacterium
GGCAGGAAATGGAATATTATGCTTTTGTTCATTTCTCGTTAAATACTTATACGGATCAGTCGTGGGGATATGGAAATGAAGATGTAAACCTGTTCAATCCAAAAGAATTGGACTGTCGTCAGTGGGCTCGTATTTGCAAAGAAGCTGGTATGAAAGCAATAATACTTACAGCGAAACATCACTGTGGTTTTTGCGTTTGGCCTTCAAAGTTTACTGAGTATTCAGTAAAAAATTCTCCCTGGCGTAATGGAAAGGGTGATTTGGTTCAAGAAATGGCTGATGCTTGTAAAGAATATGAATTAAAATTAGGTATCTATTTATCTCCCTGGGACAGGAATCACCCCGATTATGGAAAGCCTGAATATATTACATATTTTCGGAATCAACTCACCGAGCTGCTTACTAATTACGGAGAAATATTCGAAGTATGGTTCGACGGTGCCAATGGAGGTGATGGATATTACGGTGGAGCCAATGAAACCCGAAAAATTGACCGTACTACTTATTACGATTGGAAAAATACATACGCATTGATTCGAAAGCTTCAACCTAATATTGTGATATGGAACGATGGCGGAGACCGTGGCGATTTGCGCTGGGTAGGAACCGAAGAAGGTTTTGTTGGAGAAACAAATTGGAGCTTATTGAACAGCATAGGCGAAGTAGAATGGAGTATGCTGCATCATGGTCTGGAAACGGGAAATGCATGGGTTCCTGCTGAGGTAAATACTTCGATACGTCCTGAATGGTTTTACCATCCGTCTGAAGACGACAAAGTTAAATCGGTACCAAAGCTTATGGAAACCTACTATAACTCTATTGGGCATAACGCAACACTGCTGCTTAACTTCCCAATCATGCCTAACGGATTGATCCATCCATCCGATGAGAAAGCTGTTCTCGAATTTGCCAAAGCTGTAAAAGAATCATTTGCAGTTAACCTTGTTGAAAAAGCCAATGCCGAAGCTTCGAATGTTCGTGGAAATGCAAGAAAATTTAATGCAGCAATGGTAATTGATAGTGACAATAAATCTTATTGGGCAACTGACGATAGTGTTGCAACAGCTTCGTTGACACTCAACTTTGATGAACCAACACTTTTCAATCGTTTCATAATTCAGGAATACATCCGCTTAGGGCAGCGTGTAAAAGCATTTAGTGTTGAAGCCTTTGTTGACGGTATTTGGAAAGAAATTGCAAAAGCTACAACTATCGGTTACAAGCGCATCCTTCGTTTTCCATCAGTTGAAGCTGCAAAAGTGCGCATAAATATTACCGCATCTAAGAGTTGTCCTGTAATTTCCAATATTGGTATTTATAGTGCACCGGTATTCCTCAATGCTCCTTCCATTACCAGAAACCAATCAGGTGATATAACAATAGCAACAAATGATATAGGTCCTATTTTTTATTATACTTTAGATGGTAGTGAACCGACCACAAAATCAAATTTATATAATGGTCCTATCCAGGCAGATGGAAAAGTAGAAACAAGAGCAATTGCCTACGATCCGGCTTCCGGAAAAAGCAGTCCTGTTGGAATTGAAAGGTTCGATATATCAAAAAAAGCTTGGAAGATTGCAGATATAGACGATGAAAATGCCAGCTTTATCCTGGACGGGAATACTTCTACTGTATGGCATCAGAGAGATAAAAAGATGCCTATAGATTTAGTTATCGATTTAGGAAAAAAATATAATGTATGCGGTTTCAAATACCTGCCGGACCAGAACAGGTGGAGTTCAGGCATAATTACCAATTACGAGTTCTATGTATCAGAAAACAATAAAGATTGGAAGCTGGTTGACCAGGGTGAATTTTCAAATATCAAAAACAACCCATTGCTGCAGGTTAAGAGTTTCTCTTCCACAGCAGCTCGTTATATTAAGCTGCGTGCGTTGAAAAATACATGGGGTGATGATGTTGCCGGATATGCAGAAGTAGATGTAATCACAAAATAATTGCAATATTTAAGTTGATTAAAAAAATAGTCCATATAGCTTTTATCACACTTTTGCTAAGCATAATCCTTCATGCTCAAACAAACATCTTTGTTTCTCCAAAAGGAAATGATATTAATCCTGGAACACAAGCTAAACCTTTTGCCTCAATAAACAGGGCAATAACAGAAGCGCGTAGGACATTAGGCAAAGTCGTGATATATCTTTTAGAAGGGACTTATTATCTGAACTATCCAATTGTCTTTACTCCTGAAGATTCCCGAAAAGAGAACGAAACACTTACAATAAGAAATTTTAAAAATCAGAAAGTAATTATTAGTGGAGGTATTCCGTTAAATCTAAAATGGAAAAAGTTTAAAGATGGGATCTGGCAAACCATAATAGAAACAAATCTTATTTTTGATCAGCTGATTGTAAACGGAAAATTACAGCATATGGCTCGATATCCAAACTATGATTCTAATGCCAGATTTCTTGGAGGTACTTCAGCGGATGCTCTTAGTAAAGAGCGAGTATCAGGATGGAAATCTCCTGAAGGAGGGTATGTACATGCTTTACATCGTAACGAATGGGTGATTTTCATTACATCATCACCGGGAAAAAAGATGAGGGAGAACTTATACTTGAAGGAGGCTGGCAGAACAACCGCCGGATGGGAATGCATGAGACTCATCGCTTTGTAGAAAATATTTTTGAAGAACTGGATGCAGTGAACGAGTGGTTTTATAATAAGGAAACAAAAACCTTATATTACTTCCCGCCAAAAGAGATAGACATCAAAGCTGCAAAATTTGAGACTCCGCAAATTCCTCATCTGTTTGAGTTTAAAGGCACTGAAGAAAATCCTGTCAGAAATATTATCATAGAAGGACTTACACTTACACAAACTCTACGCACTTTCATGCAAAATAAGGAACCATTGCTACGCAGTGATTGGACTATCTACCGCGGAGGGGCTGTACTTTTTGATGGTGCAGTAAATTGTTTTCTTAGAAATTGTTCGATGAATAATCTGGGAGGTAATGCAGTCTTCTTCAACAACTACAACAGAGATTGTGAAGTATCCGGATGTTCAATTTCCGAAATAGGTGCAAGTGCAATTTGTTTTGTCGGAGATCCAAATGCTGTACGATCTCCAAGTTTTGAGTATAACGAGTTTGTTCCATTAGAACAAATTGATCGCACTCCCGGACCTAAGACAAACAACTATCCTGCAGACTGCAAAGTGTTTGATAACCTGATGTTTAATCTGGGCTTAGTTGAAAAGCAATCAGCAGCAGTGGAATTGTCCATGTGTGAGAGTATAAGCGTGAGTCACAATACTATATATGATGTTCCGCGTGCCGGGATAAATATCAGCGAAGGAACTTGGGGCGGACATATTATTGAATACAATGATGTGTTTAATACTGTGAAGGAAAGCG
>CAZKMH010000488.1:0-3379 GCA_964553395.1 uncultured Rikenellaceae bacterium
CCCTTATGCATCTTTACTATCCCATAGGCAGTCGCTAGTCCAAGCCCTGTTCCATGTCCGAGTCCCTTTGTAGTATAAAACGGTTCAAAAATTTTCACCCGGTCTTCTTCCTTTATACCAGTGCCTGTATCGCCGATGGTAATACCGACATCACTTAAGGAGTCTTCGAGCGCGATATTGATCTCACCACCTTCAGGCATTGCATCGATGCCATTTTTTATGAGATTTGTCAAAACCTGGATCATTTGTTCCGAATCCAGCATAGCCTCCGGATTCGTGCTCCTGTCATTGACCTGAACTTTCACATTGTCGGGCACAATAACACTCTCAAGACTGCTGGTAACGAGCGTTTTAATGCTAACCAGCTGATGATTGACCTGGTTTTTCCTGGCAAAATTGAGAAGTCCCGCGACAATTTTCTTGCATCGTGCAGCCTGCTCGACAATCAGCATCAGATCCTCCTTTACCGGGTCCCCGGGTTTGCATTCATCAAGCAGTATGTTACTGTACATGATCACAACACCCAGCGGATTATTAAGCTCATGAGCGATACCGGCAGAGAGTTGTCCCATATGTGCCAGCTTTTCCGATTGTTTAAGAGCCTGCTGCATGGAACTCAGCTTTTCATTTGACAGGGCAAGTTCACTGACCGATTTATGCAACTTTTCAATTGTATATGGCAGGCACATCTCCACTTCGGCAAGTCCTTTTTTAATAGCAGCGGCATGTTCAATACAGGTTTCGTAGCCACATGCACCACAGTCAAGCTGGTCCTTTTTTGTAAGTTTACCCATTGAGATAAGAACCTTATTGATGCTTTCCTCTTCAGGAAGATCCTCCCTGTGCTCATCAGCCCTGTGACGGATCGAAAAATCAAGTGAAGAAAATTCATCAATTGCACTCTGCCATTCCGAATTATCAATTTCCTGCATCTTCCGGTTGGCATAAGCGCTTACCAGGGTCCTTCTGTTGTATTGTTTGCCATTCTTAGATAATCCCGGGCCCATGATACACCCCTCACAACAAAGGAGTTCCATATGTTGTGATTTTATCAGCCCGGCTTCGAACTCTTTCAATGCCTCCTGGAAACCGATTCTGCCCTCAGCTGCAATTATGTTCCCTGTGATGGCATCGTCATTGATGTTAGCGGCCTGCAGTAATCCCCTGGTTACAGGGAATATAGCCCCTCGTCCGCCAACCGGCGGATCAAAGCCTGATGGTGTGCTGTCTGCCTCACTTATCCCGAGTTTAGTAAAAAGATCCCTTAGTTCGGTAAATGTAATTGCCTCATCAATCTCACTGCTTTCGGCTTTTTTTGCAACACAGGGACCGATGAAAACTACTTTAGTATTGTTGCCGTGTTTTGCACGCATAACCCTGCTCATGGCAACCACCGGCGATACAACAGGTGCAAGCATATCTGCAAGCGCCGGATGGTAATATTTTATATAGTTTACTATTGACGGGCAATCAGAGGAGATGAAGTATTCAGTACTTTCCGTAACAAGCTTTTTATATTGCCCTGCAACAATGTCCGCTCCGAATGAGACCTCGGAGACATATTCAAAACCCATCATTCTAATCATACCTATAAGAGACCGGTAATCAGGAATGTCGGAGAACTCAGCAGGGAAACTGGGTGCAACCAGAGCTGCCACCTCTGGTTCATCAGCCAGAAGATTGAGAACCCTGTCGGTGGTATCCAGAAAAACCTTTGCACCCTGACTGCACACTTTGGTGCAGTTGCCGCAGGCTATACACCGTTCAGTTATAACCTCAGCCTGACCGCCAACGATGCGGATTGCCTTGGCAGGGCACTCCCTCACGCATGTATAACATGTTCGGCATAGTTCTTTTATAGTATATACCAGCATTCTGCAACTATTGTAATTGTCTATAGAAGGACATTTCTTTTTTCATACCTCGTATGAAATATCTTCTTATCTGCGATCTCTTTATTCTCACTTATAAGCTTATCGTAAAGATTTTTCAGAAGTGGTGATTTGGAAGGCAGATTTACTGCATCTGTTTCGTCAGCCTGCCAGATCATCTTTGATATGCTCTTTCTGTCATCTCTTGCAATTCTGAACGAAAGTCCGGCACCGTTAATGCATCCTCCGGGACAGGTCATGACCTCAATAAGATCATAATTCTTTCCCGTGTCAGTTGAAGCTCTGAGTTTTTCGAGACCTGTCAGTCCGTCGACCACAGCAACCCTGATTTCTGTTTCTCCTGCAGGTATAACGGCTTCCCTGAATGAGCCTCCTGACCGAAGTTTCTTAAAGAGCTGCTTGTTAATTTCCTTCTTATACTTCACCATACTCAGCGATCTGATTATTCCCTCTGCAAGTCCGCCTGACACCTCTGCCAGGGCAGCAGCTGAACTGTGCGCTTCCATCGGTTCATCAGCCGGTTCACTGTTGGTGTTTGTTACATCGATACCATAGAGCCGTATCAGACGTGCAAGTTCCCTCACAGTTATTACAGAATCGACATCACTGATTCCTTTGCGCATCATGCCTTCCCTCCTGGCTTCATACTTCATGGCCATGCATGGTGTAGCCGAAACAGAAAAAATCTTCTGTGGCTTTATACCAGTCTGGTCAGCAACAAGTGTTTTTATAAGAGCCCCGGTAATCTGCTGAGGACACTTAAGTGTCGAAAGAGCTGGCAATGCAGCAGTCACAAACTGTTCTGCATATTTGATCCATGCAGGACAGGCAGAAATATATAATGGAGTATCAGCCTTATTTTCAATATTTTCCATGAGCTGTTCAGTAAGCTCTGCAATAAAAATATCGGTACCGGTGCCGGTCAGGAACACTTTTTCGAAGCCGATCTTACGCAGAACAGAATTAAGTGTCCTGTCGAACTCCCTGTTGTATTTCAGTCCCAGTTCTTCAGCGATGCCTGCCGGAACAAGAGGTGAATACTGGATCACCTTCATGAAATCGGGATTATTAAGGTACTCCTGAACCTCCAGGATATTATGTTTTTCATGAAGAGCACCAGTTGGACAAACAAGTACGCATTGACCGCAGTTTATGCAGCTAGAGAAGTTAAAATCGCGGTCCATAGCGGGTCCGACATGGATCCGGCTCCCCTTATTGATGAAATCGAGTGATGTTGCCGTAATTACTTCCTCACATACCCTTACGCACCTTCCGCAGATTATACATTTTGAGAGCTCCCTCACTATCGCCGGACTTGACTGGTCGAGGCTTGGCCTTATTTTCTTTGCCCGTATGCGTCGTTCCCTTATGTTGAGCTCTTCAGAAAGACGTTGCAGCTCACAGTTAAGGTTTCTGTCACAATAAAGGCAGTCATCGGGATGATTAGAAAGAAGGAGTTCCACATTCGTTTTTCTTGCAATGATCAC
>CAZKMH010000489.1:0-3376 GCA_964553395.1 uncultured Rikenellaceae bacterium
AAAGGGTATGTCGACCTCCCCCCGCTTGTCGCCAAGGTCGACACGGAACGGTGCACCTGGTGCGGGGAGTGCGAAAAAACGTGCCCCTTCGACGGGGCGGTCGAGAAGGTGCGGCAGGGGGAGAAGGAGATCGCCTGCATCCACCCCGCTCTCTGCAAGGGGTGCGGGGGGTGCGTTCCCGTCTGCCCGGTGGAGGCGATCGACCTGGAGGGGTGCACCAACGCCCAGGTGAAGGCGATGATCGACGCGCTGGTCCGGGAGGCGGGGTGATGGCGGACGAACGGAGACGGGATCCTTCCGAGGTGATGCGGGACGAGATGGTCATGAAGGGGAAGATCGCGTCCCTCCTTCGCGAGGAACCCAGGACCATCCCGGAGATCTCCGAGGCGCTGCGGTGCCCGGCCCGCGAGGTCACCCTCTGGGTGATGGCCCTTCGGCGGTACGGCGTCCTGGAGGAGCTGCCGAAGGCGAAGGCGGACGATTACTACCGGTACAAGCTGGCGAAGGCATAGGAGGGGGAGATGGGCGTTCGGGTCACACCGGGGTTGTACAGGGAAGTCGCGAAGTTCGGCGGCGGAGACATCACGGCGTGCATGAACTGCGGCAACTGCACGGCCATCTGCTCCCAGTCCCAGGATGCGGGGGGCTTCCCCCGCCGGATGATCCATCTCCTGCAGGTGGGGCACAGAGAGAAGCTCGCCGGATCCCTCGAACCGTGGCTCTGCTACTACTGCGGTGAATGCTCCGACACCTGCCCCCGGGAAGCGAACCCCGCCGAGACCATGATGGCGGCCCGTCGGTACCTCACGGGGGTGTACGACTGGACGGGGCTTGGGAAGAAGTTCTACGCCTCCCCGGCGTGGGAGGTCGGGGCGATCGCCCTGGTCGGGCTTTTCGTCGTCGCCCTCTTCGCCCTTTTCCACGGTCCCGTGGTGACGGACCGCGTGGAGCTCAACACCTTCGCCCCGGTGATATGGGTGGAGATCGGCGACTGGATCCTGGGCGGCATCCTGGTTTCCCTCCTTTTCTCGAACGGGTGGCGCATGTACCGCTGGGTGATGGGCGCGTGGAAGGGGGTCGACGTCCCCTTTTCGGTGTACCTGCGCAAGCTGCCCGCGTTTTTCGAGCACTTCGCGACGCAGAAAAAGTGGCGGGAATGCGAAGGACCGCAGACCCGGTGGCTCAAGCATTTCCTGCTGGTCACCGGGTACGTCACGATGATGGTCCTCGTCATCGTGTTTCTCCGGTGGTTCCAGACCGACGAGATCGTCCCCTTCTATCACCCGACCCGCCTGTTCGGGTACTACGCCACGGCGGCCCTGTTGTACGTTACCGTCGATTTCCTGGTGGGCCGCCTGAAGAAACGCGACGCGATCCATAAATTCTCCGAGCCCACCGACTGGGTGTTCCTGGTCCTCCTGTTCCTGGTGGCGCTCACCGGAATCCTGGTGCACGTGTTCCGTCTTGCAGGTCTTCCGCTCGCGACCTACTCCACGTATGTGGTGCACATGGTCATCGTGGTCCCGATGCTTGTCGTGGAGGTGCCGTTCGGCAAGTGGGGGCACATGTTCTACCGGCCCTTCGCGGCCTACCTGGCCGCCGTGAAGCAGGGGGCGGCGGAGGCCGTTGCCCAGGGGGCGAAGCGGGCAGCGTGATTCGGGGCGCGCCCAGGGGAATCGCACATCGTTGTTCCACACATTCCACAAGGAGGGATGAAATGGCAGAGACGACCGAAGAGAAGATCGTGATCATCGGCACACACGGCGGGAAGGAACCCGATCTGGCGAGCCTTCCGTTCGTGGTCGCGAACGCCGCGCTGGCCATGGACGTCAAGACCACCGTCATCCTGCAGGGGGACGCGGTGACGCTGGCGGTGAAGGGAGCCGGCGGGACCATCCAGGGGATCGGTTTTCCCCCCCTGAAGGAGCTGATGGAGAGCTATTTCGGACAGGGAGGGAAGCTCCTGCTCTGCACGCCCTGCATCAAGGGGCGGAACATCGCCCCGGAGACACTGGTGGCGGAAGGGACGATGATCGCGGGCGCCCGGGTCGTCCAGGAGTGTCTCGAGGCGAAGGCCGTCCTGAACTACTGACGTCCCCGGCATCGGGCCCGTCCTGATCCCGCGGGAGACAAGGACGGAAAACGGGATGGGAACGGGGGACCCCCCCAAGGCGGCTCCCCGTTCCCATGAAAGACAGGGTTGCCACGAGGATTCGACCATCTTGGGGAAAGGAGGGGACGCATGAGAAAGTTCGCTTTTGGAATGGGCCTTTTGGTGTTTTCAGCAACGCTGTCGGTCCAGGCCTACGCCGCGGGATCTTCCCACGCCGATTACGTCAAGAAGTACGAGGGGACCGCCAGCTGCACCGCCGCCACTTGCCATGAAGGGGCGGCGAAAGAGGTGGCGGAGAGCCTGCATTACCAGCATCGCGCGGTTCCGCAATTTCTGGAAGGTTGGGAAGCGGGCAAGTTCGCAGGAATGATGGAGTCGTATTGAGCGCCCCCCAACACGGTGGTGGGGCATAACTGGATTGGAATCCTCCAGCCCAGGGATGCCTCGAAGCCGGCGCAGCCAGGTGGTTGCGTACAGTGTCACGCAGGACTCGGCGCAAAGCCTAATCCCGTCGGGAAGCTGACGGAGGCGGATTACAACAACATCGATTGCCTTCTTTGCCACGCTCCGGGCTACAAGCGGACGGTGGTCAAGGAGGGGGACAAGCTCCGGATCGCGCCAGACCCGTCGATCGATGTCCTGAAGGCGGCGCAATCGGTCGTGAAACCGACGAATGACATGTGCCTCCGGTGCCACGCTTTGGCCGGCGGCGGGCCGAACCACAAGCACGGCGTCACCCCGACCAAGGACAGCGATGTTCACGTCGCGAAGGGGATGCAGTGCTTCGATTGCCATATTGTCCGGAAGCACAAGATCGCCGGGGGTTCCGACCTCAAGGCCCAGGAACTGTTGGACGTAAAGGTCGCCTGCGAAAACTGCCATTCCACCCCGCACAAGGGGGAGAAGGCGAAGGTTCTGGACCGGCACGCGGCCCGGATCGCTTGTCAGACCTGTCACATTCCGGCGATCGCCCGGGACCCCGGGATGCCCACGGCAGTGGAGCGCGACTGGACCCTGCCCGTGCTGAACGAAGAGACCGGGCTCTACGGTCCGGCCAGCAAGATGGCCGGAAACGTCCGTCCCGAGTATGCATGGTGGAACCGTTTCATGAAGGTCCCCCCGGAACCGGCGGGTTCCATCGTCGATCCGAAATCGAAAATCTATCCCTGGAAGCGGACGGTTTACACGGTGATCGCGGATGCGGCGACCGAAAAGCCGATCTACATCAAGTCGGGTGTCTACGCCGTCACCGGCGACCCCGGG
>CAZKMH010000490.1:0-3376 GCA_964553395.1 uncultured Rikenellaceae bacterium
GAAGTTGGATGATTGGAAACAAGACTTGATTTTAACGGCAAAAGATAAAATCCCCAGGTCCTGAAATTATAGTTATTTAACAATCATTATTTTCTGAACTTATATATCTTTAAATGCCAGTCATCTCAAGATACTAACAAATCATCCCTTGTTACATTTCTGACAGACAAATGACTGAACCGGCCCCATTATTATAAATATTGAATTTTTCAGGTAACAAACAACCACTCAACACTATTAAACGATTAGATTTCCTCAGGGGTGGTATTTCAGTTTGAAGAGGTTTACAAATGCAAAGAGTTTCTCCTGTTTTTTCTCAAGTACTGCTCCTCTTTTCTATCCATGACAGAGCCAGGCATTATATTAAAGCAGAAGCAACGATTTAAGTGATAGAATGATTGAAATACCGGGAAAACAAGTGTATTTAATATCAGGGATTCCGGGGACTTGTTTTCTCAATACTTTAAGCTTTAAACCCATATTGTTGGTTAAAAAGCAGATCATAAACGTATTTTAAAGCCAAAGAGCTGTCAATAACAAATAAAGTGTTGGGATATACGTCCCCAATTCCCCGAAATAGTCTAACTTGAGGAATCGCTCCGGGAGTTGTCCATTTGCATTTTTATTATTGGGAATTATTGTATGATAAAGCTATTATGCTAATGTGACTGACGAGGCAGTGCTTTAATAGAATGTAAGTAAATATATCCGCAGAAATGAGCAATTATTTTGATCCTTATTACTTGTCGATTAAGAAACTCTGTAAAATTTTGTCAACGTAAAGAAATTCTTTTTCAGGTTTTATATAAAGGCTTAATATGAAATACTTACAATTTACAGTAATTACTATTTTTCTAATTTTTGTTGCGTGTGAATATGAGCCAAAAGGGTTATATGAAGTAGAAGTCAAGCAAGTAACTGATATACCCGATTTAACTATAAACTTGAATTTTGCAACAGATACAATTTATCTCCCTTTAAATGGATATGTCAAGTTTGAGTATTCCACAACCGACTCAATGGTTAGATATGCTTATTTTGAGCTTAATAATAAACAATTGTCGATGAATGAATCTAATTCCGGCTCTTTTTCCATTCAGTTTAATTCAGATTTCTATAAGGCTGATGTTTCTTATTTATTTAAAGTAGAATTTTTTAGAAGTTCCGGGTCCGGTAGTCTGGCAGACAAAATACATCAGGAAGGTTTTTTATATTCAAAAGAGTTTACTCTCATCTTTTCAGATGACGCAAAATTAGGTTCTAAGATTGTCAGCTTGGTACCCGACAACGGGAGCCTTCTGGTAAAGTGGGAGAAATTCAAAGGAGTTGGTTTTAAGAGATACCATGTCTTTAATGGCCCATACTTCAAACCAGCTATTATTTCTAACATAAACGAGAATTTCTGTTACGACCCATCATTTATTGGAAATGGTGGTTTTTATGTTGTTACTGAAACTGAGAACGGAACATTTTCAGGACCAATCAGGTATTTTAATGATATAAATCTTGCAGTAACAACTTCCGTTCTACCTGATGGAAAAGTTAAGATCAGTTGGATTAAAAGCAAATATCCAGATAACCTGGCAGGTTATAAGATTTACAGATATATATATGAGACGGGGGAGACAAATGAAGTTGCTTTTTTCACAAATCCACTGGACACTACTTATATAACCAGTTTAGGAATTTTTGCCGTTAATATGAAATTTTATATTAAGTCTGTTCCAAAAATAAAACACATTCCATCACAGGATGATGCAAACGATTTACAGACAACGGCAGGAGCAACTGGGTATTTTAAGATGGGTAGAATATTACCTCCTATTAATTGGGATTTATTTGTCAAATCGCAAGGAGATAATTGTTATTATCCAAGCTATAATCAAAATTATAATATCATTTACAAATTTAATTCGGCTAGTCAGGTAATTACCGATTCCATACCCAATACCTATTCTTATCTGTCTTTATCACCCGATGGAAATAAGCTTCTGATATTAAAAAATGGCCAAATGGAATTGGTGAATCCACTATTGATGGAAACCAAAGATGTTATTCCTTCATCGTCTCTGCCTGAAGGGAAATTACCAAGCCAATTTCTTTTATCAAACACTGATGTTGGTGTTTTTTTTAATGATTTAGGAAATTATTACTACTTTGATTTTCAAAATAAATCAGTATTAGCCCAATTCAGAAATACTGGGATGACCAGTTTTGGAGACAAAATGAAAATATCTCTGGATGGTAAATATTTTTGTATTTTACACTATATTAACATATATCCCAACTATAATGCAGAGCTATATAAACTTGAAGTAGGAGAAGCAAAGAAGATTTGGACTCATAATACTTCAAAATTCATCGAGTTTAATCCTAACATCAATTACCTACTTTATTTCTATAACAAAACCCTTTATACGTTATCAACTGATGATTTAAGAATTGTATCAGAATTAGTAATCAATGACGAGTTTCTTTATGACATCGACTGGAGCCGAATGGAATTCATCAGTTTAAATGCTGAAAAAAATATGTTTTCAATATGTGATCTCGCAACCGGAAGAGTCAAAATGCAATTACCAACACGCAACTTCGGTTCAAGTTACAATACTCAGAATATATTCTTAAAGAATAAAACCGTATTTATACAGGAGCTCTTTATGCAATTAGATTATCCTGATTAATTATAAAATCAGATAGTTAGAGAATTGTAATTTGGCATTTTCATTCCAATTAAAAGTCTAATTACTTGAAGAAATTTAATACTTTAATAGTACTGTTTTTAACCGTCTCCCTTACATACGGACAAAAGATTAAATTAGAGATTGGATATGGTACTGGGACTTATTCAATGAAGGACCTAAAGGAAATGAACAGTTCCATTTTAAAAAATCTCCCTGTTGAAGCTAAAATAACTGATAATTTCCCATCAAGACCCTATTACGATGGTGGGTTATTTTACTTATTAAACAACCATATTTCTGTAGGTTTAACTGAAAGATATTATACTACCGGATCCAGGATCAGTTATAAAGATTTCTCAGGTCAGCTAACATACGATAATATACTATCTTCCTATTCAACCGGAATTCAGGGTGAATTTGCGTTGACATATAAGAGTATTAGGATTTCAGAAGTAACCAATATTTCTTATTGTTTTACGAAACTTAAAATGAACAATTTAATCATGGGCTCTTCCGATCTGTCGAAGTATAACTCGAATAGTATTCAAATTGAACCTCGTTTTAAACTCTCTTACCTGATTAAGAAAATTGAATTGGGTGCCAGAATAGGATATCTGGCAGACATTGGAGGAAAGAATAAGTTAAATGGGGATAAAAATTTAATCCTAAAAAACGTTTTAACTGGTAAGGAT
>CAZKMH010000491.1:0-3363 GCA_964553395.1 uncultured Rikenellaceae bacterium
TACCATAATGAAGATGCGAGCCCAATAACATAAAAGCATCGGTTAACAAAATATCCATTTTCGTCATTTCTGCCTTATCCATTGGTTTAAAAAAGCAGAGTACTTTCCCGATATATGCTTCAATCAGATACAAATGGTAATCATATGGTTGTAAGCCCTGCTGATCGACCTGACGGATATAATCCAGCAGAGCGTATCCATTATTACTAAAAGTATTCTGATTAAACCAGGCAGGAGCATAATTTCTGTTCACATAAAAGAGTACCAGCACATTACCTGAAAGAAGAAACTCATTGTTAATTTCATAATATGAGTTTTCCTTCTTATTATCAATAAATGATTTTATGGATCCTGGAAGGTCACCCGCTCCTGATGAGATTGTTGCTGACAGCATTAATGCTGTAAAGATTATCCTTATCATATATAAAGAGTATGAAATATATCATACTTGCATTTGTGAAATAAATAATACGAAAGATAAGGACAGATAATTGTTAAAATGTTACACAATTATGGAAATGAGTTACATAATTCACTCACTCTAAAAGCGATGAGAAAATCGTTGTTAAAAAGTAATTTTCAACCCGTTAAATTTTACGGGTCAGGGAAAAAGCTCAATGACAGATTCTAAGAATTTTTGGACTTTTTGAATCCCGATATATCAACTACGGATAATAAGCATTTCCGATCATCTCCTGTGACAATTCCTTCCATATAAACCTGGCATAAAGGATGATTGTCATATGCAAGCATCACTTCACATGATTCTTTAGAATTACCGGAATAAATTTTACTAAAAAAATCGTTAAATGCTTGTTTCGATTCACTGGAAATGAATAATTTAAAGTTACTGTTTACCAGTGTAAATCTTTTATCCCCAAGCAAGTCAGCGCCAGTGAAATTCAGGTCGGAGATACTACCATCATTATCGAGAGTAAAATAGCCCATTGGGGCGAAATCGTATAACATGGTGTATTTTTTCAGGGCTTTTTCTGCAGTTTCATTAGCTTCCTGCAACTCTTCATTCTGCATTTCTAATTCTATCTGGTGCACCTGAAGTTCATGAAGAAGCTTTTTTGTATCAGATTCCAAAATCCGTATACCAGCTTTTTTTTGCTGCTCCTTCAGTTTCTCTTCCGCTTTTAAACGCAGCAATTGTTTCTCTGTCAGATTATGATCTTTCTTATTCATGGTTGATTTCCTTTTTAATTGACAATATCATTACTTCTTCCATATTCATTTGTTTGAACAATAAGGTTACAGAACAGTCCACAACCGGCATATTCCCATTGGCGTCTTTTACCTTCATTTTCAATTTGTCATTCAATCCTTTTCTTAGCAGCATTTTTAAAACTTTTTCAGTACTCTTTTGCGATTTTTCAGGAATAAACATCTGAATAAAATTCTTGTTTAAGCATTCCTCATGTTCACAGCCAAAAAATAATTCAGCTTCAGGATTAAACCCCAGTATTTTCTGGTCATTTGATAAAATTATTTTTATATCTGAGGAATCACTTAACAGAATACGACTCATTGACTCGCTTTTGAACAATTTTTCTTCAATCTTTTTATGTTCGGAGATATTGATAAAAGTGATTACAAGCCCGTCTATTCTGTCGTCATATGTACGGTAAGGCATTATGCGAACTAAAAACCACCGCCCGTCTCTGGCAGGTATTTCATTTTGTTTAAAAACCAGTGAAGTTAATACTTCGAGTGCATCTTCTGCCAATTTCGGGTAAACAAGGTCGGATACCTGGTCGGTAAAAGGTCGTCCGATGTCGCTTTTTATCAGTTTAAAAATTTTAGTCGCCTGTTGAGTAAAGCGACGGATATTTAATTCTTTGTCGAGGAACAATGTGGCAATTTCGGTGCTGTTAAGCAGATTTTTCATATCATTGTTTACTCGCGAATAATCTTCTACCTTCGCCTGCAATTCAGCGTTTACAGTTTGAAGTTCTTCATTAAGGCTTTGCATTTCTTCTTTTGAAGTGGTAAGTTCTTCATTTGTAGACTGCAGTTCTTCATTTGTGGATTGTAATTCCTCATTTGTAGATCTCAGTTCCTCCTGTGAAGTTTGAGCTTCCTCGAGAGTATTTTGCATTACTTCACGCATGCGTTGCAATTCGGTCTCCAGCTCCTTATGCCTGGTGGAATGTATAGTTTTTTTATCTGTGTTTGGAGGTAACTGGTTGATAGCGCTCTCCTTCACATCAGCAAAAATTATAATTATATTGCCGTACAAGGTCTCAGGTTTATCAATCCATCTGAGATCAATATTTACAGTTCGGGAGCCACCGTTTGTACCGATTTTAAGATTGTGCAAAGTAACATTTTCTTTTTTCGCTACAACACGGTGGAAGGCAGAATGAAATTCATTTCGCATGCCTTCCCGTAACATCGCAAAAATATTCAGGTTTGCTTTACCGACTGCAGGTTCCAGATATTTTCCTGTATGTCCGTGAATATAAATGATATCACCGTGTTCATTCACCAATACGCCTGAAGGTACATAATACTCTAACAAAAGCTGATCGGCAAGTGTCTGAACATTCACGGCTGTCCTGTCTGCTGCTGGTTTTTCAGGAATGGATGTTTTAGATCTGGAAAATGAAGAGGGGAAATCAAATAATTCAGGTCCGGTGCCTGAAAGAGGGCGTTTGTAAATTTTCAGTTTACTATCCACCGTTGTAAAGAGATGACTCTGGTTCCCAAGCGTTTCGGCACTTCCCAGAAGCATTATTCCTTCAGGATTAATACTATAGTAAAACAATCCGATAAGTTTTTTTTGCAAATCAGCATCCATGTAAATCAGCAGATTGCGGCACGAAAGAATATCAATCCTGGTAAAAGGAGGGTGCAGGATGACATTGTGCTGTGCAAACACAATCATTTCTCTTATTTCAGTTTTGATCCGATAGCCGTCTTCTGATAAAATAAAATAACGATTGAGACGTTCCGCAGATAAATCGGCCAAAATATTTGCCGGGAATAAACCTCTTCTGGCAACCTCAATAGCATCGGCGTCGATATCAGTAGCAAATATCTGTAAAGAAGTCCCGCCATGCGGAGTTATTTTTTCAAGTACTTCTTTAAATACTATTGCCAATGAATATGCCTCTTCACCCGTAGAACATCCCGGAATCCATGCCCGCAGTGTTGAATTTGGCGGATGATTGGAAATAATGGTTGGCAAAACTGCTTCTTTCAATTTTTCCCATACTTTAGCATCACGAAAGAAATTAGTTACACCGATCAACAATTCTTTGAAAAGAATCTCTACCTCTTTATGATTTCCCTGCAAGAAATGGACATAAGATATTATTTTATCAATCTTATGGACACTCATGCGTCTTTCTATAC
>CAZKMH010000492.1:0-3360 GCA_964553395.1 uncultured Rikenellaceae bacterium
AACCCGCGACCCCGACCTTGGCAAGGTCGTGCTCTACCAACTGAGCTACTCCCGCGAATTCACGGGCAAAAATAAGAATTTTTTTATAAGAGAAACAGACTCAGAATGTTTTTTCTTAGTAATTTAGAAATTCAAAATCTTATTTTTACCAAATACTTAAGTATGCCTGTATGAAAAAATCACTAATCATTTTTCTAATTCTTTCCGGAATGTCACTTTTTTACTGCACAAAACAAGCAACCGGACCTGAAATATCAGTTCCAGTAGAAAAATATTCTCTGGCAAACGGATTGACTGTTATTCTTCATGAAGACAAATCAGATCCTATTGCAGCAGTTGCAATTGTATTTCATGTCGGTTCGAGCCGTGAAGTACCCGGCAAAACCGGATTTGCACATCTTTTCGAACATATGATGTTCCAGCGGTCCGAAAATGTCGGAGAGGATCAGCTTTTTAAACTGATACAGGGTGCAGGAGGGGAACTGAACGGAGGTACAAATCAGGATCTTACAATGTATTACGAGGTAATTCCAAAAAATGCCATTGAAATGGCTCTCTGGCTGGAGTCGGACAGGATGGGATTTCTTGAAAATACAGTTACAAAAGCTGCCTTTGTTAATCAGCAGAATGTGGTACAGAACGAAAAACGCCAGGGCGTCGATAACCAGCCTTACGGCTTTAATCAATATCTCATCCTAAAGAACCTTTACCCAAAAGGGCATCCATACAGCTGGGATGTCATTGGCGAAATGGAGGATCTTGGAAATGCCACAGTCGATGATGTAAAAGCATTCCATAAGAAATTCTACTCTCCTAATAATGCAACACTTGTTATATCGGGTGACATAAATAAAGAGGAGATTAAAACGCTTGTTGAAAAATACTTTGGTGAGATACCAAAAGGTGAACCAATTGAAACAAGGGTAGCAATGCCTGTCACCTTATCATCCACCATCAAGTTATACCATGAGGATAATTTTGCAAAAGCTCCGCGTCTGACAATGGTGTTCCCGACAGTAGAACAGTTCTCGGAAGATTCCTATGCACTCGATTATCTGGGAGATCTGCTTTCCAACGGAAAGAAAACCCCCATGTATAAAATTCTGGTGAAGGATAAAATGTTTACCTCAAATGTTATGGCAAGGAATGGTTCACAGGAACTTGCAGGTAGTTTTATTATCTCCGTTACAGCCAATCCCGGGGTGAACCTGAATGATGTGGAAAAAGCAATTTTCGAAGCATTTGACATGTTCGAAAAAGAAGGATTCACCGAAGATGACCTTACCAGGATAAAAGCAAGAAATGAAACAAGTTTTTACTCCTCTTTCAGCAGCATCCTAAGTAAATCTTTCACGCTGGCGCAATATCAGACTTTTAAGAATGACCCTAATTACTTCATGGAAGATTTTGCCAGGACCCAGGCAATAACTATGGATGATATCAAAAAAGTATATCAGAAATATATTAAAGGCGGCAAATATGTTGAGACGAGCTTTGTTCCGAAAGGTGAAATAAGCCTTGCCGTTGAAGGCTCTGTTAATGCGGGGATCGTTGAAGAGGATGTTACAAAAGCCGCTGAGGTAAAAGCTGAAACAGTTGAAGAAGAACCCATTGTCAAATCACCAACCAGAATTGACCGGTCGGTTCAGCCGCCCATTGGTCCGGATCCTGAAGTTACCATCCCTCCTGTTTGGAAAGGATCACTCAGCAACGGAATGAAGTTATTTGGAATTACGCACAAGGAACTGCCAATAGTTCAATATGCAATTGTACTGGAAGGAGGTCATCTTCTGGATGATATCGATAAAACCGGAGTAGCCAATCTTACAGCATCACTAATGAACGAGGGAACAAAGAATAAAACACCTGAAGAACTGGAAGATGCAATAAGACTTTTAGGGGCAAGCATTTCGTTTAGTGCAGCAAATGAAAATATTACATTAAGAGTAAGTACCCTTGCACGCAACTTCGAAAAAACACTTGGCCTGGTTGAGGAAATGTTGTTTGAACCGCGATGGGATGAGGAGCAATATAATCTTGCTAAAAGTCGTATTGTGAATAATATCAAACGAAATAGGGCAAATCCCAGCTACCTGGCAACCAATGCTTTAAATAAACTGATATTTGGTGAAAATAATGTTATGGCTATAGATGCCACCGGAACTGAAGCATCAGTAAATTCCATCACCATTGATGATCTTAAAGGCTTTTATGAAAAGAACTTCTCTCCATCAGTGGCCAGTTTCTTAATTGTCGGAGATATTGATCAGCCCAGGGTTGAGGCAGCGCTTGCAGGCATAAATACAAGATGGCAGGCTAAAGAGGTCATTCTTCCCGAATTTAAAATGCCCGGTGCACCCTCCATGTCACAGATCTATTTCGTGGATGTTCCGGGTGCAAAACAATCGGTAATCTCTATCGGATGCCCCTCCATCCCAAGGACAGATTCCGATTATTATCCTGCTTTTGTGACCAATTACAAACTGGGCGGATCCTTCAACGGATTATTTAATCTGATCCTCAGGGAAGAGAAAGGATTTACGTATGGTGCCAGGTCCAACATGGTCGGGGTTAAGAACTATGGCGTATTTATTGCTTCATCGATGGTCAGGACGAACTCCACAATTGAATCAGTAACCATATTCAAGACTGAAATGGAAAAGTACCGGCAGAATATTCCGCAGGAATATATTGATTTTACTAAGTCAGCTCTGTTAAAAAGCAATGCACGCAACTTTGAAACTATCGGGAATCTGCTTAACATGCTAACCAATATTTCGAATTATAATCTTCCGGTTGACTACATCAAACAGGAAGAAGCATTTGTTAAAGGGCTGACAATTGAAAAACAACTCGAACTGGCAAATAAATACATTGATCCGTCAAGAATGTATTATGTGGTTGTGGGTGATGCCAAAACTCAGCTTAAAGATCTTGAAAAGGTTGGATTGGGGAAACCGATCCTTGTAAAATAAGAATAATTTACGCTAAATTTGCGGCACTATATTCTGCCCGGATGGTGGAATGGTAGACACGCAGGACTTAAAATCCTGTGGCCATTACGGCTGTGCGGGTTCAAGTCCCGCTCCGGGTACAGAAAAAAGAGCGAGAGTGAGAGTGAGAGCGAGTGAGCTCGAACGAACACTCTCGTTCTTTTTCCTCAAAACTCACACTCACACTCGCACTTCTGAATACTCCCGCATTTCCAAAATTCTTTCATAAATTAGCTTCTGTATTGCTGCTATTTAATTTCCTAAAGTGCTAACTTAAAACTTATGATCATGTTTGATTTCCAAAAACTTGACGTCTATCAGAAGTCAAAGAACTTCTGTAAAGAAATTTATTCGATCCTTGATGAAA
>CAZKMH010000493.1:0-3356 GCA_964553395.1 uncultured Rikenellaceae bacterium
GTACCAGGATAAAAGCGGGAAGAAATAGGAGTTATTAGTTATTGGTTATTTGTTCCCTCCCCTGAGCCCTGAACCCTGAACTACGTACCCTGTACCTTGTTCCAATCATAAGTTATTGGGCTACAAAATGATAGGTAAGGGTACCCGGTTGTATCTTCGGGGACTTGATATCCGGATTGAAACGGGAGATCAGTGCTGTTTTCAGCGCTGTCTCAACAAGGCAGGGATCAGATGCAGTGCTGACGGTTTCAATGATTTTAGCTTCCTCTACGATACCTTTCTGATTTACAAGTATTGACAGAACAACTTTTCCGGAGCCCTGGCATTTATAAATCGGGATTGGAAGGTACATATGGTGACGGCCGGTCAGGTCGTAATAAATTCTGGTCGGTCCCTGGTAATTAGAAGCCATCTCCCGGGAATCCTGTTCAATCTCATCCTTCTGCTGGTTTTCCGCATCTCTTTCATATGCAAGCTTTTCGTCACCCGATTGTTCCAGTAATCTTTTTTGCTCATCTATGTAATTGTCCCGGGTAAGTTGTCCGCTCTTTATAAGTTCTTCCTTTACTTTATCAATGTAATCGGCCGGATCAATTTTTACATCGGGCCTGCTGGCTAGATTCCTCGCAATATTCAGCAATTCCTCGTCGCCCTGCAGAATACTTTCAATGCTTGACGCAGGCAGTTCAATAAGATTTTCTTCTTCATCAGATTCGACAGGAACAAACTCCACAACGAACTCATCTGAACGATCGATTTTCAGTTTATGAATCTGAAACGACATGAAGATAATTGCTGCAATAAGATGGACAATCACAGTTCCAAGAATACCTACAAGTTTGCTTCTCAGATTCTTCATAATGTGCAAAATTACACATAACCTAGTTCTTCTCCGCCTTCTTTTTCTTCTTCTTTATTACTTTAGCTTCTGTAGGTCTCTTAAATGAATGATTCTTCAGCAATCCTTTTCTTACTTCAGTTATGAATCTTGACCAGGCGAACGGATTGAGGAGATTGTTTACAGGATACTGATTCCGTGTTGCCATTGAACTGAAGTTTTGTTCCATTGCAGTTCTGTACCCCGCTTCGGGAGATATGGTGATATTAGTCTGGTTGGTTATTGCCACATAGATCGAAGCAAGGTTTTCATTCATATTCTGAATAATCGGGTCTACCGGTTTCTCTTTCGTCACATCCCTTATGAACTCATTATAGTTCCGCCAGGGAAGAATGGTGATCTCCTCTATAGGTATAGTATCGGCTTCGAGAACAATATCAACCATACAGCGTCTCTCTTCATAATCTTCAGGAATTACTGTATGGTATCTTTTAAATCCAAGCGCTCTGTAGAACACAGTATCGCCGGGAGTGCTTGTGATGGAATATATCCCCGACCTTTCGCTTACGGTTCCGCGCTGAAGCTTTTTGGATACGACCGCAACGCCCGCCACCGGCCTTCGGGATACATCTGAAATTATACCACTTAACTGTACAAATCTTTCAGGGAGAGTCGTCTGGCTACTCAGTGTTGAAAAAGTAAGTAAAAAAATTACTGTATATGTATATCTATTCAATATCAACCTTCTCCTGTGATTTATCCAACTTCACCATCTTGAACCTGCAAAATAAACATTATTGAGTGTAACGGGAAAGTTTTAACTTAATTTTAATAAATTCAAAAATTGAAATTTATGTCAGAAATGAAGAAATTACTCTTACTGGGTGACGAGGCTATTGCCCAGGGTGCCCTTGATGCGGGTCTGAGCGGCATGTATGCTTATCCCGGAACTCCTTCAACTGAAATTATGGAATATATTCAGGTATCAAAAACAGCATCGGAGGAAAATATTCACAGGGAATGGTCAGCGAATGAAAAAACAGCCATGGAGGCTGCACTTGGAATGTCATACACCGGAAAAAGAGCAATGGTGGCAATGAAGCATGTAGGACTCAATGTTGCATCAGATAGTTTTATCAACTCGGCTATAACCGGTGTTAACGGAGGTCTGATAGTGGTTTCAGCCGATGATCCCTCGATGCATTCCTCCCAGAATGAACAGGATTCAAGGTTTTATGGCAAATTCGCATTTGTACCCTGCTTCGAACCGTCAAATCAACAGGAAGCATATGACATGGTCTTTGATGCTTTTGAAATGTCGGAAAAATATAAGTTGCCGGTGCTTCTCAGGATAACTACAAGGCTGGCTCATTCAAGGGCCGGTATCGTTCTTGTAAAAAATCGTATACCTGAAAAGAAGATGAAACTGCCAGTAGACCCGCTTCAGTTTGTCCTGTTGCCGGCTCTTGCCAGAAAAAAATACAGGGCATTACTATCATCTTATGAATCAATGAAATATGATGCCAGAATTTCGAAGTATAACTCATTTTCAGATGGTACGAAAAGAGAGCTTGGGGTAATAACATGTGGTATTGCATATAATTATCTGATGGAAAACCTGAACGAAGTTCCGGTAGATCTTCCTGTACTTAAAATCTGTGTTTATCCCTTCCCGGTAGACCTCCTGAAGGAGATCACAAGCCGGTGTAAAGAGATACTGATTCTGGAGGAAGGATATCCTCTGATCGAAGAGGGATTACGTGGTTTACTTGACGATGGTATAAAAATAATGGGTCGTCTTGACGGAACTGTGCCAAGAGAAGGCGAACTGAATCCCTCGATTGTCGCTAAATCCCTGAGTTTACCGGTCAGTTACGGCATGACTGTACCCGGCCTTGTTAAGATGCGACCTCCTTCATTTTGTAAAGGATGCGGACATGCAGATACCTTTAATGCCCTGATAGAGGCCGTCAATCCATTCGGGCAGGGGAGGGTCTTTTCCGATATTGGGTGTTATACACTTGGAGCCTTACCACCTTATAGCGCAATTAATTCATGTGTCGACATGGGAGCTTCAGTAACGATGGCAATCGGGGCTGCAGATGCAGGACTGATTCCCTCCGTGGCAGTAATAGGCGATTCCACATTCACACATTCTGGTATGACAGGATTACTTGATGCAGTGACCAAAAATTCACACGTTACAATAATTATTTCCGATAATCTCACAACAGGAATGACAGGTGGTCAGAGATCTCCGGCTACCGGAAAACTTGAGAAGATATGCTTCGGAATCGGAGTTGACCCCGGACATATAAGATCGATTATTCCGTTACGTAAGAATCATGAAGAAAACGTACGTATAATGAAAGAGGAATTTGAATACAAAGGAGTATCAGTCATCATTTCATCCAGGGAGTGTATTCAGACAGCCTCGAAGAGAAAAAAGGCTGAATCAACCGAATAACCGTTAATGTGACATTTTATGAAGAATGATATAATAATATCGGGTGTGGGA
>CAZKMH010000494.1:0-3351 GCA_964553395.1 uncultured Rikenellaceae bacterium
AGAATATATTATTCCAAAACCACTCGACCCCAGGCTTATATCCAGAGTGGCATCAGCAGTTGCAAAAGCAGCGATGGAGAGCGGTGTGGCAAAATACCCCATAACTGATTGGGATGCTTACAGAAAAAGCCTCGACAGGAGACTGAGTGAACACATCAGAAAGATTGCCGAACTCATTATATGATTCAGAAGAGAGGGATGCGCTAGCTTATCCGCGAACTTTTCTTCTGTTCTTCGATCTGCTTTCCTGTTTTCTTATCATACATCGAAACAATCAGATCAGCTGTTTCAATGATACTGAAGGATTGCCTGTTAATTGTTATATCAAACAGGTAATCAATGTTTAGCGACTTCTTACCGAGGAATGTGGTTATAAGATTATGTCTTTTTTCATCCGTATCCACAATATACTCCTCTGCTGCTTCAACATCCATCTCTTTCTTTTTCATCAGATTCTCGACCCTCCAGTAAAAGGGTGCTATCAGTCTTACATGGAGCGAATCAGCAATATTATGGGCTATGGAAACACCGCCCCTGCCCACCAGAACAATATGCCCCTCCCTGCACATCGAAAGCACCACATCCCTTATTGCTTTTTTCACACGCATATCACTCACATAACCACCTGAAAAAGCCATAATCATTTCCGACATATTCGACAATTCAATACCCTTGTAGAAACTTTCCACCCGTTCGGTATTGGTGTTTAATTCCTTTGCTATGTCATAAATTATGTCTTTATCAACCCATCTCCATTTGGATGTATCGTTCCTGCGATTCAGCTTGTCCACAATATTCTCAGCCACCTGGCGTGCATCACACCCGGTTTGCCTGGATATCGTAATTACAGGTCCGTCATTACCGGCAGGCTGCTTCAGAATTGATTCCCTGTGCCGGGTGTCAAAATAATCAAAAAATTTTTCCATTTTGCACTTCTCCCCATGTCGTTAATGAATCAAATTAATCGTTGTAAGAGTTCAGTTATTGACTGTTTATAAGCCACTTATCCGGTATTGCAAACGGATGGATACCTTTAATGACCAGTGCAACTTCAAGCAAATAATTAACGTTATAAGTTACGAAAAATATCAGAAAACAGATATATTATTGCCATAGAATTTTTCCACTTAGTAATAATTATCCCGGATAAAACCTTCAATTATTATTACAATGGTCTGATTTTTGCTTAAAATATTTTGACGATGAGAATACCGGGAATTAAAATATTACTTATTCTCCTTCTGGCCATAATGGTGACCGGATGCAGGGAAAGGTATATTCTCAGCGATAAACAGGTGATTCTGTTCCAGATGGAATATATAAATTACGCCTGGGGCTACCAACATCATGGTTATTTTATTGATAATGAGGGTAATGTATTGACTTACAATAACCCGGAAGAGTGGAACTTTCCCGGGGAAAATTTCATATTAACTCAGGAAAAGTTATTCGCGAATCTGAGCAAATGCACAAAATACGAAAGGATTATTCCCCGTTTGGAACTGGAAAAGACCTCAAAGCATATTGCAAATATTGCAGCAAGCAAAGTTACGGCGGAGAAAAATGTGGGTGCCGACATGGGTTCACTTACATACAATTGCTTTCAGTTCGACGAAAGTTCACTGACCTATAAGGGGTACCTTATAAAAAAGGAAGGCGACTACACCTGCGAAAATCTTAATTTATTTTCCAAAAAAGTGGCATCGTGGATAAAGGAAGCAGGTGATAACCTCTCAAAAAAGTAAAAACCTCTCAATAGTTTTTCGGAAAAAACATTTTAATTTTGGATTGTTTCCGTCTTTTTAAAGTATTACGGTACTCTTTTTGAATATTAGGCCAATTTGCTTATTTTTACTTCCAGCGAATTTTTTCCGGAAATCAATTAAAACAACATATTATGAATGAATCTATTTTTTCCAGACCAGAACTGGTCTGGTTTATCCTGGGACTTGTACTCCTGCTTCTTGAGCTGGTTATGCCGGGATTTGTTATATTCTTCTTCGGTATCGGAGCCTGGATAACAGCCCTGGTCTGCCTCTTTGCCAACCCCGGTATAAATCTGCAGGTTGTCATATTCGCGGTAACCTCTGTTCTCGCCCTGCTGGCTTTCCGTAAAATGATACAGAACAAATTCATTTATACCAGGAATGACCGGTCGGATGCGGTTGAGGATGAGTTTACAGGCAAGGAAGCTGTTGCTGTCAACAACTTTGGACCTGATAAAAGAGGCAAAGTTGATTTTAAAGGTACAACCTGGAGTGCTGAATCCGGTTCTGAAATCGTTGCCGGACAGACAGTGATTATCGTGGAAAAAGAGAGTTTCAAATTAATAGTTGAACCAAAAAAATAAAAACAAAATGGCAGGATCAAGCGTTACTTTCATTCTTATTGGTGCAATCATTCTTGGGTTTATCCTTGTTGCATCAATGATCAAAGTTGTTCCCCAGAGAACAGCAATTATTGTTGAAAGACTCGGAAAATACAGAGCAACTTTTACAGCCGGATTCCAGATTCTTATTCCTTTTATTGATAAGGTCCGGTACAGACATACGTTGAAGGAACAGGCAATTGATGTGGCTCCCCAGATCTGTATTACCCGCGATAATATAGCAGTCGAGGTTGACGGAATTCTTTATCTCCAGGTACTGGATCCTCAAAAAGCATCTTACGGAATTGACAATTACCGCTTTGCGTCAGTCCAGATAGCACAGACCACCATGAGAAGTGTTATTGGAAAACTTGAACTCGACAGGACATTTGAGGAACGTGAAACAATCAATGTTACGATTGTCGAGGCAGTCGACAAGGCAAGTGAGCCATGGGGTGTAAAAGTTACACGTTATGAGGTGAAAAATATTTCCCCGCCTCAAAGCATTCGCGACGCAATGGAAAAACAGATGAGGGCTGAGAGGGAGAAGAGGGCCATCATAGCCGAATCGGAAGGAGCAAAACAGGCCAAGATAAATGTAGCAGAAGGTGACAGGCAGGAGTATATCCTGAAGTCGGAAGGTGAAAAACAAAGACGCATCAACGAAGCCGCAGGTCGTGCTTCTGAAATAGAGCAGGTCGCCAATGCAACAGCTAACGGATTGAGAGCTATATCACTGGCAATTTCCGAAGAGAATGGTCTTAATGCGGTAAACCTGAGGATCGCTGAACAATACCTGAGCGCCTTCGGAAATCTGGCAAAACAGAATAATACACTGATTTTACCTGCAAACCTCACAGATATAGCCAGTGTAGTTGCAACTGCAACATCAGTGTTTAACGAAACACGAGATAAGAAGAAGTGATTGGTTATTGGTTATTGGTTATTGGTTATTGGTTATTGGTTATTGGTTATTGGTTATT
>CAZKMH010000495.1:0-3351 GCA_964553395.1 uncultured Rikenellaceae bacterium
TCGGCCGCGCTCCTGGGCGGTGCGATCGTCTCGACCTTCTCGGTCACGATCGTGATGGCCCAGGAACTGTTCCCGAAGCGGATGGCCACCGCCTCGGGCGCCATCGCCGGGTTCGCCATCGGCACGGGCGGCGTCGGCGTCACCCTGATCGGGGCGGTCGCCGACCGGTACGGCGTTCCGGCGGCCACGCACCTCATCAACGTCCTCCCCGCGATCGGCGCCATGCTCGCCCTGCTCCTGCCGCTGCCATGGAAAGCGGGGGGGGAACGCTGACGGACCTCGTGCCACGGAATAGCGACAAGGATGCGGCGCGAAGCGAAGGGAGGACACATTGAGACCATACGACGAACGGTACCGGAAGATCCTCGACCTGGCCGAGAGCATCCGGGCGCACAGGGAGGAGTTCATCCGGCGGGCGGTCAAGGACATCCAGTTCACCTACAGGGACACCGCGCTGGAGGTGGACACCTCCCTCAACCGGCTGACGATGTACGCCGAGGCGCGGCCCCTGCTGGAGGGCAGGAGACCTCTTGGAGGAAACGGATCGACCGTCGCGCTCCTGCTCTCCTACAACGGCAGCGCCTGGCTCAACACCGCGATCACCTCGATCTACATGGTGGGAAACCGCGTGAACGTGAAGTTCTCCTCGAAGGGATCCGGCCTCTCCGCCCTCACCGAGTCCATCTACAAGCCGATCTTCGGCAATGACGTCCGCTTTTCCCGGGAAAGCGGGAAGAAGTTCCTGGATGAGGCGCTCAAGGACCCCGCCGTCTCCGCGGTGGTCGTCTTCGGATCGGACGTCAATTTCCTCGCTTCCGAGACGGCCTTCCGGGAGGCGGGGAAAAAGATGGTCTTCGAGGGGGCGGGGCAGGATCCGTTCATCGTCTTCCCCGATGCCGACCTCGGGTTCGCTCTCTCCGACCTGGTCACGGCGAAGTTCATGTATTCCGGCCAGACCTGCACCGCTCCGAAGCGGATCTTCATCCACCGCTCGATCTACGGGGAATTCCTGGAACGGTTCGTGGAACGGGCCGCGAAGCTCGTGGTCGGCCCCCCGGAAGATCCGCGGACGGAGATCTCGCCGGTGGCGAGCGGCCTGGCCGTCGCCCGGATCCGGGGGCAGCTCAAGGAGGCGGTGGCGATGGGGGCGAAGATCGTCTACGGCGGGAAGATCGAGGGGAACCTGATCCACCCAACCGTCGTGCGGGACGCCACGGACGCCATGTCCGGCATGCGCGAGGAGGTCTTCGGCCCCGTGGCCTTCACCACGCCCTTCGACACGAAGGTGGAAGTCGTCCGGCGGGCGAAGGACCACAAGTATGGGCTGCGGGCCGCCCTTTTCGGGGGAAAGGAGGCGGAAGAGGCGGCCGGGGAGCTCGCGGGCGAGCCGTACTGCCATCCGGTGCCGGCCTACACCTTCGGGAAGTTCGGCACGGTCGCTCTCAACCGGACGAGGACCGATTCGTGGAAAGGGGCCTTCGTGGTCAAGGCGGTGGGAGGCTACGGCTACTCCGGCTGGATCTGGGAGACGGTCGACGGCAAGTTCCGGATCAAGCAGGGGCCGAAGCTCCTGAGCTTAGAGACATCGTTTTAGTTGTTTAATGCGACGTCAGATTATATAATTCAAATTCACAATATAAACGGATGATTCGCTAACCGCGTTCCGGAAAACTCCCCGAGCGGCCGTTTCCGTCGGAGGCGGCGAAGATATTCCTCGATCGGAACCTTTCGCCGGAAGGAGGGCAGATGATTCAAGAGATGAAGTTCCCGCGGCGGGAAAAAAGGAAGGCGGGGCAACGGCAGGAGATGCTGGAAACCGCTCTCGGCCTTTTCTCGGAGAAGGGATACCACAACGTCTCCATGCATGAGATCGCCGACAATGCCGAATTCGCCATCGGTACGCTCTACAAGTTCTTCAAGAACAAGGAGGACCTCTACAAGGACCTTGTTCTTGAACAAAGCGAAACGTACCACGCCGCGCTCATGCGGGCGATTGAAACGGCGGATGACGAGGTTGAACGACTGCGAAATTTCGTCCGGACCAAAGGCGAACTGTTTCGCAGAAATCTTCCCTTCATTCGACTGTATCTTGCCGAGAGCAGGGGAGCGAGCTTCAACATCAAGGCGGGCCTGGACGAGAAGCTGAGAAAAGGATACTACGACTCACTCCAAAGGCTTGCCTCGATCTTCGAGACCGGCATCGGCAGCGGGCGGTTTAAAAGGATCGCCAGCCCCTATATTCTGGCGGTCGCTCTCGACAGCACCGTCAATGCTTTTCTTCTTCTCTGGCTCGACGCGCCCGAGATCCATCCTTTCCCGGAAGATCCGGATACCATCCTGGATATTTTCTTCAGGGGGCTGGTGGAGCCGTGATCTCGCGCGTAGGTTTTCCGACGGAATGCGCTTATCACCGATATCGGGGGGTCTGATGCAAACGAGCAGGAACGGTTATGAACCATCTAGATGGCCTGTGGCGTTGACGGCGCTGGCGAGCTTGCTCCTGGTGGGGGGCTGCCAAAACGGACAAGGGCGGCAAACCGCGCCGGCTCCCGTCCCGGAAGTGGCTACGGTGAAGGTATCGATGGAATCCGTCGCACTGACCACGGAATTGCCGGGCCGCACGTCGGCCTACCGGGTCGCGGAAATCCGTCCCCAGGTCAACGGACTCATTCAGAAACGGATGTTTACGGAAGGCTCCCACGTCCGCGCCGGCCAGGTGCTCTATCAGATCGATCCCGCCCCTTTTCAGGCGGTCCTCGACAACGCCAAGGCCGCCGTGGCCAAGGCCGAAGCCAGCCTGCAGGCCGCCCGGTCGAGAGCCGAACGGTTCAAGGAACTGCTTCCCGAAAAAGCGGTCAGCCAGCAGGAGTACGACGATGCGGCGGCGACCTTGAAACAGACGGAAGCGGAGATCGAGTATTGGAAAGCGATGGTTCAGACAGCAAGCATCAACCTGGGGTATACCCGGATCACCGCCCCCGTCTCCGGCCGCATCGGTAAATCCAATGTGACGGAAGGCGCCCTGGTGACGGCGCAGCAGCCCGCGCCCCTGTCGATCATTCAGCAACTTGACTCCGTTTACGTGGATGTTCCCCAATCCACCACCGAAATGCTGCGATTGAAGCGCTCGCTGGAGGGCGGCCGCCTGAATCAAGGCGGAGCGGGCCAGAAGAAGGTCAAGCTCTTCCTGGAGGACGGCACGGCGTATCCGTTGGCGGGGACGCTTCAGTTTCGGGATGTCACGGTGGATCCGACCACCGCTTCCGTCCTCCTGCGGGTCGTCTTTCCGAATCCGCAAGGCGTTCTCCTGCCGGGCATGTTCGTCCGGGCGGTGGTGCGGGAAGGGATCAA
>CAZKMH010000496.1:0-3344 GCA_964553395.1 uncultured Rikenellaceae bacterium
TCAATGTATAAATCATCACTTTTATTCTCCTCATCAAGAAATAGTTTTCCAAGCCGGGAGTACTTTCTTAATGCATCCGGACTACCCATTCCATCTCTTAATCGCCTGACAATCACTTCATTTGAAACTGCCATGAGAGTCCCGCAAACTACACCATGCGGAATATCAAACCTGCCTCCGACCGATGATGCAAACCCATGCACCACTCCCAGTCCTGCATTTGCAAGACAGATCCCGGAGGTCAGGGCAGCGAATGACATTCCCGTTCTTGCACCGATATCCAATCCGTCGGAACAGCTTTGCACAAGAGACGACTTAATTGCCTTAAGTCCTTCAATAGCAAGTGCGTCGGTGTATTCATTTGCCTTATCCGACAGGTATGCTTCTGTGAGCTGAGTGAAACAGTCCATACCACTTGCTGCCGTAATTTCCTGCGGGCAGGAAAGGGTCATTTCAGGATCGACCAGTGCAACGTCAGGAACAAAATTGTCATGGCGAAGCGATTTTTTGAAACCTGCTTTCCCGACCTGAGATATCACTGCATTTTTGGTTGCTTCACTCCCGGTGCCGGAAGTTGTGGGAACTGCAATAAACGGGATCTTTATTCCAGGGTGATTTTTGAATCCTACGCCTTCAAGATAATCCTTCACAGTTTCACGGACCGGAATCATTGCCGAGATTGCCTTGCCGGCATCCATCGCACTTCCGCCACCCATTGCTACCACAACATCCGGTGGGGTATCCGTAAACCGGACTGTTGCTTCGTCGATCATTTCCGGTGAAGGCTCACCCGGGATTGTCAGATGGTCGATTGCGATTCCCAATTCCTTTGCCGATCTGGTAAATTGTATTCCCGGAGCACTTGTAAGGAATGAGTACCTGCCGGTAACAAGCAATACTTTCTTTCCAAACATCATAACCAGGGCTGGCAGTTCGGATAATTTACCATAGCCGAATTTTATCAGCGGAAGCCTGGCAAACTGGAAAGGATTTACCATCGCTACTTCTTCTTTGGATACAATATATTGTACCTCACTCCTTTACGGGATTCAGCCATCATTTCCTGTACACTGTCACGCCATTTAAGGTAATGAGCAGTGTTTTTATGAGCCGCAGCGGCTTCTTCAGATTCATAAGCTTCATAAATCATGAACCGGTAAGGATCATCAGCCTGCTGAACAAAATCAAAGCGTATATTTCCAGGCTCTTTGACCGATGCAAAATGATTTGCTTCAGAAGCAATTATAAACTCCTCCAAAGCTTCGGGTTTGACGTGCACATAAACACAGGTAACAATCATATTTACTATTTTTGTAATAAAATTAAGATAAACACCTCATATATAAGATCAGGAGTGATTATCATTTGTTCATTTATTCTTCATCTTTGTTCTTTATATTTGCCCAAGGATGATAAAATTTCGGATTAATATTCTGATATCATGCAGATTACAAAAATAAACAATGATAAATACTTAATAATAAAATAATATGAAGAATCTGAATAAAATACTTTATCTTACACTTATTCTGGTTTTTTCAGCTATTGTTTGCTCTGCACAGAATATCCCTGTAACTTCTGATTCAATAAAAGTCTCCCAGGCAAGTTCAGGAGATCAGGAAAAGACTCAGACTCAGACTCAGACTCAGACTCAGGAGCAGAATCGGGGTCAGGAGCAGGGTCAGGGCCAGGGACAGATCCAGGATCAGAACAAAAACAGGAGCCGGCAAAAGGATAACAACCAGGCAAGTGCTTCGCGACCCAGGGTTAAGCAGGTAAAAAGCGCCCGCCCCGATTTCAGCAAGGCAAAGGGAGCACGTCCGAATATAAAAAGGCCTGCCGGATCGGGTATACCCAAAGGGGTTGGCAAACCCGGAGGTGTGGGTAAACGAGGTGGCAGATAATTTCTGAAACAATGAAATGAGACGATATTACACAATAATATCTTCCGGGATCTTATGTTTTTTTTTGATTCTTTCCAGTCAGAATATTCAATCACAATCAAGCAATCAAATTACCCTGAACCAGCCTGATACTTCAGCATCAGATGGTTCACCCCATTCATTGTTTACCGGACTTGGATACGGCAGCAATATGGTCTATCTTGGTTCAACCATATCACAGGATCAGCCATTCGGATACTCAGCATTAACTTATGGATACAGGGATGCTTTATATGCCACGGTTTCAGCGGTTCACCTTGCAGAAAGATCTCCCTTCCTGGCTTTCTGTTCAGGATCATTAAGCTTCAATCATACATTTAATTCATGGTTTGATATCTCTGCAAGTTTTTCAGGGTATAAGGCTGCTCCTTCACTGGCAGATACCCTTTTCAATAAATTTTTATATGGTGATCTGACACTGGGATTTGACTGGAGGCTTATTTATACAAAGATTACGGGTGGTATTTTATACTCAGACGAGATAAACGGATATTTTCAGATCAGGAATTCAAGATATTTCGAAACACCTGAGTTCACAAAAAATAAAGTAACATTATCATTTGATCCGAATTTCTCAATTCTATTTGGCCCTCTTACAAAAGTTGAAACATCTGATGGAAGGATAATTACAATTTCTCCACCATACAGGAAAGGTGGAAAATGGGGAAACTCAACACCGGTGTCAATCATTTCCACGTCATTTGGCCTTATAGAACTTGATTTCGGATTACCGGTTTCATTTAACGCATCCAGGTTTGCAATTGAAGCTGAACCGGCTTATATTCTTTCTGTATATGATGACCCTGAATACCCCGGATTAAAAGGATTCGTTTTTCTCTTAAGCGGGTATTTCAGAATCATGTAAATTTACAGGTATGAATGTTCTGATTGTCGAAGACGAAAAAAACCTTTCAATTGAGATCGCTGAATTTCTTAAAGCAGAGAATTTTCTCTGTGACCTTGCATTCACCGGAACGGAAGCATCTGAAAAAATTGCTGTCAACCTGTATGATTTTATTCTTCTCGACCTGGGATTACCGGATTATGAAGGCCTTGATCTGATCAGGGAGGCACGTAAAACAAATAACGAAGCGTCATTTATCATTATTACTGCCCGCGGAGAAGTGGAGGATAAAGTCAGAGGCCTTGACCTTGGTGCTGATGACTACCTTGCAAAGCCTTTTGCACTGATCGAGTTGTTATCACGCATAAATGCAGTTGCCAGAAGGAAATTTAATATAGCAAATACTGATATACTCCTCGATGAATTCAAAATGGAGCTGCATTTGCGCAGACTGGTTTGCAAAGGCAATGAAGTAGATCTTACAAAAAAAGAGTTTGAGCTACTGCAATATCTTGTCATCAACCCTGGAAATGTAGTGACAAGGGAAAAACTGAATG
>CAZKMH010000497.1:0-3338 GCA_964553395.1 uncultured Rikenellaceae bacterium
AAATGTAGAAGAAGTTGAAGAGGAGTTGGAAAGGGAGGGGGAGAGGGGGAGAGTGGGAGAGTGGGAGAGTGGGAGAGTGGGAGAAGGGGTGACTATTTCCGGAATTCCCTCGGATTGATCCCGAACGATTGGGTGAAGACCCTGCTGAAGTGTGAAACGTTCTTAAATCCCGTTTTATAGGCTGCCTCGGATACAGATATTTCTGTGGTATTCAGCAATTCTCTGGCTTTGTGGAGACGGAGGGTACGGAAATATTCGGAGATTGTCTTGTCTGTAAGCGACCTGAACTTACGGTATAGCTGTGTGCGGCTCATTGCCGTCTCCTTACACAGTCTGTCGATATGGAATGATTCGTTGCTGATATTGGCGAGCAATACGTCACGGATCTTTTCAATGAAAGTATCCTCAGGTTGAAAATCCTGTTCTTCCGTCATTTGAAGATGCGTCGCCGGTGCATACCTTTCCTGCAATCTTTTCCTCAGGTAAATGAGGGATCTCAACTGGATCAGCAGTTCCTCCTTAATAAAGGGTTTTGCAATATATGCATCAGCCCCTCTTTCAAGACCTTCCAGTCTGGACCCGATATCAACCTTTGCTGTCAGCATAACCACCGGAATATGGCTTGTCCGGAAATCGCTTTTCACTCTTTCGAGCATTTCGATTCCATCCATTATTGGCATCATTATGTCACTGAGTATAATATCGGGTACTGATTCAATGGCTTTCTGAAGGCCTTCCAGCCCGTTTGCTGCAATATGCACATCATACTCATTTTTGAGGAATGTGAGAAGATACTGAACAACGTCATTGTTATCCTCAACAACAAGGAGTATTGGCTTGTCTGATTGGGTATGGCTGGAACTTACTGATAAAGAATCTGTACTGATTTCAGAAATAATATGATGGAATAGACTCTCTTTCATTTTATTGATTTCCGGGACCTCTTCTAAAGGTGCATTATAAGTAACAGGCAGTGATACGGTAAATTCTGACCCCTCACCATAGATACTGTCTGCAGTTATTGTTCCGCCAAGCAGTTTTACCAGTTCCCTGGTGAGAGCCAGTCCAAGTCCTGATCCCGGATCTGGTCCTCCGACTCTGTAGAACCGGTCAAATATAAAAGGTAAATGAGTTTCAGGAATGCCCGGACCATTGTCGCTTATCCGTATTTTAAATTTCCCGTCTCCCGTGAGTACAGTGGCGACATCGACTACACCGCAATTCTGTGTAAACTTCAATGCGTTTGAAAGCAGGTTTGAGATTATCTGCATAAGTTTGTCGGGATCATAATCGATCACCGCGTGCTGATTGCAGGATTTGTAATTAAGCTCTATCTTTTTACCTGCCGCAACTGACCGGAACAATTCAACAATATATTTAAGATAAAGATTAATATCCGCTCTTACCATCCTTACCGGTAATGCACCTGCTTCAAGTTTTGAGAGATCAAGCATCTGGTTAACGAGGTTTAGCAGGATACCGGCGCTCCTGTCAATCTTTACACTTCCTTCTTCAAGCCAATTCCCCGGATCATCCCTGATGAGGTTTGTCATACCGGTGATAATGGTCAGAGGTGTACGGAACTCATGAGTAATATTGGTATAAAGTTTTGTTTTCACCTCATCAAGCTCTTTAATGCGGTTTGCTTCCATTTGTTCCAGCTTCACACTCTGTGAAATGAAGCTCATAACAAAGATCACTACGAACCCTGATATCCAGAGCAGATTGATGACATAAAGAGAAATATTGACTGTTTGGGTCATTTCGGGAGGAACATTCAGCCGTGGATGAAGAATGCCTTCAAGTATGACTGTTATCACGTAGATGATAAAGATCCCGAGGGAATGCTTTTTCTTCCTGAAGTTCAGAGAGAAGAAAACCATTGCAAGGCCGACAATGACCAGTCCGCCTGAATAAGGTATGCCTCCAAGTTTCAGGATACAGAAGAAAGTTGCAATTGCCACCAGAGTCTGGTTTATAAACATAAGCCCTACTTGCATCTTATCATATTTTTGACCGAACATGAACGGAAAAACAACACCCTGAAGAAAAATGAGAGTAACAAACAATCCGTAATAAATGAGAATCGTTAACTGGGGAAAAATAATGTGATAGGCCAGCGTCAGGCAAAATACCCATGAAGTGACTGAAACGCTCGCCAGCCAGTAAATTTTCTTCTGGGCAAGGGATTTCTCATCAATGCCTGGATAGCTGAGGATTTTATTGACCCAGTTTTCTGCTTTTATTATAAAAGTGGAGCTCAAGAAATACTTGTAAATGACCGAAAAACATAATCTAAACAATTTACTAAAAATTTTTCAATAAAACAATTATTCAGGGAGAATCGGATTGTAATTTATGACAGGAGATGTCCGGCAGGGTAAGTCTCCGATTTCACTGAAAGAACACATTTTTATACTCTTTTACCAAATGGCCCGTTATTTGATAAATTTGCTGAAAATCCGGGTTGCGGTGCGGTTTATATGCTCAACATTATCATCTCTTCTGCTGCTGACCTCTTCATATGGGCAGAATGACACAACTTTGCATAAAAATGACACGCTGCCGGGACGAATTTACGTTTTGCAGAAGGTTAACAGGGATGGAGTGAGCCTTCCGGAAATAGAGATCAGGGAAGTTACAGTTATAGGACGGCAGCAGCAGCAGAAAAGCAGCCCGAGGAGGGCAAGGGCCCAGCTCCGAAGTTATGACAGGCTTATCTACAACCTGAAAAAAACATATCCTTATGCGGTGATCGTAAGGCAAAGACTTAGCGAGGTCAATGCCCGGCTTGAGGAAATCAAGGGTGAAAAGGAGCGCAGGCAATTCCTTAAAGATGTGGAAATGGATGTCTTCGGGGACTATGAAGATGATATGCGACAGATGACAATGACCCAGGGAAAATTGTTGATCAAGCTGATTGACAGAGAGACCCAAAATACTTCATATGACCTTATAAAACAATACCGCGGTTTTCTTTCAGCAGCATTCTGGCAGGGGATCGCGCGGATATTTGGTACTAATCTCAAGGCGGAATATGATCCGTACGGCGAGGATGCACTGATCGAGCTGATAGTTCAGGATATAGAAGCGGGCTGGTTATAATCTGTAATTAAACAATTGCCGGAATTATGAAGAGAATATTCATAGCAATCAAGATCGATCCTGGTAGTACCATGTTAAGAATTCACTCATCACTGAAATCAATTCTCGGCAGTGAACATATAAAATGGGTCGATCCGGCAAATATTCATCTGACACTTGCATTCCTGGGCGATACGGAAGAGGAGAGGATCAAAGTAGCAGGGATCATGCTGAAACAGAAATGTACCGGCTTC
>CAZKMH010000498.1:0-3323 GCA_964553395.1 uncultured Rikenellaceae bacterium
GCTTTTATGTTTCTGTCAGCACTGCAGCTTACACCCATTCCGACAGGGCATGAAGCTGCATGTCGCGGCATACGGATCACCCTGACATCGTGGACAAAGTATTTCCCACCGAACTGAGCACCGACTCCGTAATTCTGACATATTTTCTCAATTTTCTTCTCCCACTCAACATCGCGGAACGCCCGGCCGCTCTCATTCCCTGCTGCAGGAAGATGGTCAAGATAACCGGCAGATGCTTCCTTCACGGTTTTAAGTGTGGCTTCGGCGGAAGTGCCGCCGATAACCAGTGCAAGATGGTACGGAGGACAGGCTGACGTGCCAAGATCCTTAATCTTATCCTTCACAAATTTGATGAGTGATTCTTCATTCAGGAGAGATTTTGTCTGCTGAAACAAAAATGTCTTATTAGCGGAACCTCCTCCCTTGGTAATAAATAGAAATTCATAGTAATTACCCTCAACGGAATATATGTCTATCTGAGCCGGAAGGTTAGTACCGGAATTTCTCTCATCAAACATGCTAAAGGGGACGACCTGAGAATATCTCAGATTCTTTTCCTGGAATGTTTCATAGATCCCTTTTGAAAGAAATCGGGCATCATTGACTCCGGTCCACACCTGTTCACCTTTCTTACCTATAACGATTGCAGTTCCTGTATCCTGGCACCATGGCAGTTCACCTTTTGATGAGATAACCGAGTTTCGAAGCATTTCATATGCAACAAACCGGTCATTGTCAGTTGCTTCAGGATCATCAATGATTGCAGCCAGCTTTTGGATATGGGATGTCCTGAGGTAGAAAGAGAGATCTTCAACAGCGGTTTTTGCCAGTAATTCCAGTCCGTTTGGATCAACCTTAAGAATCTTCCTGCCATCTGCTTCAACGATCTTTACAAAGTCTTTTGTCAGAAGCCTGTATTTTGTTGTGTCCTTTTCGATCTGAAAAGGTTTTTCATAAATAAATTCTGGCATATTTGTTCTGTTAATTTATTAACAATGAATTTATTAAGATGACCTCAATTTTTGATCAAATGTATGAACAAATGATAAAAGAAACAATGGAAAAAAATTTCCCCGCTGGCGCCGATTTGCAATCGGTACTCCGCTAGCGCGGATTTGTAATCCGTGCTTCTTATAAACTATTTGTAGGCACCGATTGCAAATCAGCGCCAGCAAAGGTATTTAGCCCCCCTTCAGGGCCGTTGGGGGTTGGGCCGTTTGGGGGTTGGGGTCAGCGGATCTCTGAAAAACTGAATTTATCCTTTGCCCTTATCCCTTTGGGCGTCATCTCCAGAGTGCAGCATTCAACAGTTTCATCATGCTGAAAGACAAAGATATAGTTATTTTCAAGAGCCTCTTCCAGTATCTGTTTTTTTTCTTCAATGGTCCTAAGCGACTCAATATCGTAGCTCATATTCCAGATCAGTGGCAAATGAGCAATGGTTGGAATGAGATCTCCGGTATAAACCAGAGTTTTTCCTTTGTAACTGATAACAGGTATCATTAATCCTGGTGTGTGACCATAGCAGATCCTTATTGAGAACCCTTTAAAAAGTTCGCCTTCATCGTCCACCAGGTTAAGCCTGCCGCTTTCAGAAACAGGAAGGAAATTTTCTTCAAGGAAAGCATCTTCTTCCCTCGGATTATTTTTACAAGCCCACTCCCATTGCGTACGGCTGACATGGTGCTTTGCATTCGGGAATACCAGCTCATATCCAGGACTCCCGGTTTTCTTTCTGACAGCACCACCACAATGATCGGCATGCAGATGCGTAAACACGACATCCGTGATTTCTTCTCGCCTGAAGCCTCTTTTTGCCACTCCTTCCAGAAGTCCTTCTCCGCCATGAAGGTGGACATGACGGAAGAATTTTTCGCCCTGTTTATCTCCCCAGCCGGCATCAACGAGTATGATATGTCCGTCAGCCTCAACCAGAAGTGAGCGGAGGGCAAGCACTATCAGGTTATTCTCATCGGACCGGTAAACACGTGACCAGAGGGCTTTCGGAACAACTCCGAACATTGCTCCACCATCTACCCTGAAATTTGCTATATTAAAGAGGTCTATCTTCATACGACATTTTTTCATGATTAAACCCCGGTACTTTCAGATTGTTCAGTTGAACTGGTTGGAACTGCCGGTTACTGATGCTGTTTCTTTTTCCTGGAGGTAAGCTGGTACATTATCCTTGTCAGGAGCCTTATAATCTGGTACGAACTCCAGCCTGCAAATCTCGAAAACCAGGTCCGCCGACGGCTGAACTCCTCTATGGTGACCTGTCTGCAATCATTTTCTATTATTCCCAGCAGTACACTGTCGAAATGCCCGGTGAATTTCTCATCCATTATCGCGACATTTATTTCCACGCTGGCATAATCACTGATATGGTTCAGGTTATAGCTTCCTATAGTACTCCATTTCCCATCAACTGTGGCTACTTTGGCATGAAGGTTAGAAGGCAGGTATTCAAAGATCCTGATCTTATTCTTCAATATGAAATCATAAAGAAATTCCGTCGCCCTTTTAAACATGGGTGCATCCGATTCAGCAGAGAAGACAACCATGATATCAACACCTCTCAAAGCCGCATTTCTTAAAAGTTTTCGTTCATTTCTTCCGGGAAGGAAATAGCTTGCAAAAATAATCATCCGCTTTTCCGCACGTTTGAATGCTGAGCGGTAGCTCCTCAGTATCTCAATCCTGTTCCTGTACCAGTTATTCTGAAGAACCTTAAGTTTCACATCCTCTTTGTAAAAAACCGGGAACTGGATCATCTCATGTGACTGCTCAGATTTTGATAAAAATTTTTTGTTCCAGAGTTTCTTGAGAATGGACAGAATATGAACACATTCCGGGCCCTTCAGCAATACTGCAAAATCGAGCCATTCTTTCTTTAAAGCCGATCCATGGTAGCGGTCGGCAAAATTCATCCCTCCGACAATTGCTACTTCACCATCGGCCATTACCACTTTGGAATGAAGCCGCAGGCTCAATTGAAATCCTTTCGTGATAAAGGTTGGGGAAAAGAACCTGAGAAGGATTCCTGCGTTCTCTATACTGCTTATCAGCTCACCGGACAGGTATTTTGTTCCGTACGCATCAAGAAGCAGATAGATCCGGACACCCCTTCCGGCAGCCCTGATCAGAGCATTTATGATCCGTTTGCCGGTTTCATCTTCATCGAGAATATATGTCTGAAATTGAATGAAATGCTTTGATTCATCGATAATCCGTTCAACGGCTTCAAAATAAGGCTTTCCACCCTGGAGCAGTTCAACATAATGTCCTCCTTTATAATCGTGAAGGGTCGATGATCGTTTCAT
>CAZKMH010000499.1:0-3314 GCA_964553395.1 uncultured Rikenellaceae bacterium
TGAAAGCCAGAGCAATTACAATAATTATTGCGTTCAGCCTTGCTGCCGGAAGCTTTTCACAAGCTTACGAAATCGATCAGCTACAGAAACAGAAGCCTTTTCCATGGCCTGACGGGAAAAAAATGGCAATCAGTCTTTCATTTGATGATGCCAGATTGTCACAGGCGGATAAAGGGATCCCTTTGCTTGATAAATATGGAGTAAAAGCCACCTTTTATATCTCGCCCAACAGTGCGATACAAAGACTTGAAGCATGGAAAAAAGCCGTGAGGTCAGGTCATGAAATAGGGAATCATTCTCTCGTTCATCCCTGTATGGGTAATTTCGAATTCGCAAGGAATAAGGCCCTGGAGGATTATAGTCTGATTGCAATGAAAACAGAGATTGATTCTGCGAGCAGCTTCATTTCAAAAACATTTGACGTAGAGCCTTCATCCTTTGCTTATCCATGCGGACAGACATATATCGGGGGTGGTGTGAATACCAAAAGCTATGTTCCGCTTATCGCCTCGATGTTCGAATCCGGACGCGGATGGCTTGGTGAGTCACCAAACGACCCATGGTACTGTAACATGTCACAACTTACAGGAATAGAGCTCGATGGAAAATCATTTGACCAGGTTATGGAGCTGATTAAAGCTGCCACAGTTAAAGGTCAGTGGCTCCTGCTGGCCGGGCATGAAATGAATGACGGCGGGAGGCAGACATCTCTGCTTAATACAATTGATCAGCTCTGTAAATATGCGGCAGATCCTGCGAATGGGATTTGGTTAGATAATGTTCATAATATTGCTTTTTATATAAAGGATAAAAGAGCTGAAAAACCCTTTGCGGAGCTCGCTTTATACAGAAATCCACTGTACTCAACAAAGGAGAGGGCAGATGATCTGATCTCAAGAATGACGCTCGAAGAAAAAATCGGTCAGATGAATATGCCGTGTGTTTATGTCAGTGAACTGGGAAGTGGTATTCCTGCTAAAACTGAAGCATGCAGGAAGCTGGCAGAGGGAAAGTTTACTGATTACCTTGGTCCGATCGGCGGATTTTTTACACTTGCAAATACAATCTTACATGAAGGTACCTTGCAGCAGGCAAATTATTTCAATGAGCTTCAGAAAATAGCAATTGAAAGAACACGGCTGGGTATACCGTTGCTTCAGACTGAGGAGGGTACACATGGCCTGATGTGTACGGGAGGAACAATCTTTCCCGAAGGGCTGGCCCTTGGAAGTACATGGAATCCGGACCTGATAAGAAAGGTTTATACGATAGCTGCCCGTGAAGCCCGTGCTGTCGGGATCCATCAGCTGTTCACACTGGTTATAGAGCCAAACCGCGACCCGCGGCTTGGCAGAAACCAGGAAGGCTACAGTGAAGATCCCTATTTCTGTTCACGTATGGCTGAAATAATTGTTAATGCGGTTCAGGGTAAAGATATTTCAGCCGGGGATAAAACTGTTGCCGGCCTCTGTCATTATCCCGGTCAGAGCGAACCTGTGAGCGGTCTGGAAAGAGGCGCTATGGAGATATCCGAACGGAAGCTCAGGGAAGTATTTCTTCCATCATGGGTTGCCGGAATTAAGAAAGCAGGTGCACTCGGTGTGATGGCTACTTATCCTGCTATTGACGGTATCCCTGTTCATGGATCTGAGTTCATACTGACAGATATTCTCAGAAATGAACTGGGCTTTAAAGGACTCGTTTTAAGTGAAGGAGGCGGTCTCAATACTGTTAAATACATGGGACAGGCTTCAACCGAGGGTGAATCCGGAGAACTTACACTTAAAGCCGGTCTCGATGTTGGCATTTCATTCGAAGATGGATTCCTGAAGCCCATGTTAGAAAATGTAAACGAGGGCAGGGTTTCTATGCAGCTGATTGACAGGGCTGTGAAACGCATTCTGGAATTAAAGTTCAAACTTGGTTTGTTTGAAGATCCTTATGTTATTCCTTCGCATGCAGTTAATGTAACACGTACGGAAGAAAACCGGAAGGTAGCACTTGATGCTGCGCGTGAAGGAATTGTTTTGCTCAGGAATGAAGGGAATATTCTCCCGTTGAAGAAAAACCTCAAAAGGATTGCAGTTATCGGTCCGAATGCCGATAATGAAAAGAACCAGCTCGGAGACTATACGGCAAAAGTGGTTAGCCAGGATATTGTTACGGTACTTGAAGGAATCAGGTCAAAAGTTGCTCCCGGCACAACAGTCGAATATGTAAAAGGATGTAATGTTACCGGGACAGATGTCAATGAAATATCAAAAGCGGTTCAGGCTGCCAGGAAAGCCGGTGTAGCAATTGTGGTACTTGGCGAGAATGAATGGAGGTCACCCAATAAAACGGGGACTGACGGGGAAGGCTATGATGTTGCAAGCCTCGACCTGACAGGGATGCAGGAGGATCTGCTGAAAGCAGTGAAGAACACTGGTACCCCTGTGATCCTGGTCCTGATTAACGGTCGTCCCCTGTCAATCAGGTGGGCTGCCGAAAATATACCCGGAATAGTTGAGGCCTGGATACCCGGTGAATCAGGGGGAACAGCAATAGCTGATGTTCTTTTTGGTGATTATAATCCCTCCGGAAGACTCACAATTACAATTCCACGACATGCAGGGCAGCTTCCGGTTTATTACAATTATATGCCGTCGAGGGAGTACTGGATAACAAAGGCATGGGGTAAACCTTATGCAGATATGCCGTTTACACCTCTGTGGGAATTTGGTTTTGGCCTCAGTTATACAAAATTTGAGTATTCAAACCTTACAATAAATCCGGCTGAAACAGGTACCTTCGGTGAGATAACTGTGAATGCAGATATAAGGAATACAGGCAATATGAAAGGAAGTGAGGTTGCACAGTTATATGTCAGGGATGTAAAAGCCAGTGTTATGGTTCCGGTAAAAGAATTAAAAGGATTTGAAAAAATCACACTCGCTCCCGGTGAAACAAAGAGTGTAAAATTCAGGCTCATACATGATGATCTGGCTCTTCTTGACAGAAACATGAAGTGGGTGGTTGAACCGGGCACTTTTGAGGTGATGGTTGGAAGCTCTTCAACGGATATAAAACTGAAAGGGGAATTCAGCATGAAATAGCCCCCTTCCCGGCCTTCCCCCAGGGGAAGGAGCAGAGAACCATCATTTCCTCCTTGGGGGAAACAGGAAAGGGGATAAATCTATAAATTATCAACTTAAACGATAGCAAAATGAAACCCAAATGTTATACTAACACAAACACTTATTAATATAACTTTATCAAGATTTGGGTTCTATCATACCATTAAAATCAAAATTATATTATGATGAAAAGTAAAT
>CAZKMH010000500.1:0-3305 GCA_964553395.1 uncultured Rikenellaceae bacterium
ATTTTTTCACCGCAAAGGAACTAAGACACAAGGTATCACAATGTTATCTTATTATAGGTCAACAATTTATTTCGAACTATTGTAAAAATTAACATTAAATTACAACTTATGAAAAAGCTTATTCCCTTTGCAATGCTGATCATCTTCAGCATCTCTGCCGTTTCAGCCCAGACAACGAAAGTGAAAAAAGATCCTGTCGGCAACTGGAAATTTGAAGCTCCCTATGCGCCGGAAGGATATACATCAGGCTCAGTAACAGTAGGTTTTGTTGACAAAAAATACACTGCGGCAATGTCATTCACCGGGAGTGATTATAAGATGCCAGGTAACAATGTAAAATTTGAAAATGATACACTTTCACTCGCAATATATGTTGAAGGTGAGACAGTTACAATTTCGCTCAAGATGGAAGATGCTATGAAGATGTCGGGTAATGCTGTTTATTCCGGAGGATCAATACCGCTGACAGCGGCCAGGGCGAAAAAAGAGACTGAATAAATCCTGCCGGTTACCCCTTACAGGCCGGTAAAATTTATTAACTCGGGATATGAACAGGGAAGAGATCACTCTCTTAAGGAAGGAGGCTGAAAATCATCTTGTTAATGAATTGCTTCCTTTCTGGATCACTCGTATGGTCGATAAGCAGAATGGCGGATTCATTACCCATTTTGATAAGGAAGGAAAGGATTCCGGTGAAGATGAAAAATCACTGATAGCTCAGACACGAAGCCTTTTCACCCTTTCTTCTGCCCACAGGGCAGGTTATGGTGATGGAGAATATGCTGCCATGGCAAGACACGGGGCAGATTTTCTGATAAGCAGAATGTGGGACAGGGAGCATGGCGGATTTTACTGGATGATGGACCGTAAAGGGAATGTGAAGATTGATAAAAAAATAATTTACGGCCATAGCTTTGCCATTTACTCACTGAGTGAATATACTCTTGCTACCGGAGACCAGCGCGGGATTGAGTACGCTGAAAAAGTGTTTGACCTTATCCAGAAGTATTGTGCCGATACAATGTATGGTGGCTATTGGGAGATGTTCCACCGCGACTGGACATTATGCGGACCGGGAAGCCAGGGAGGTGACCGCAAGACACTTGATGTTCACATGCACCTGATGGAGGCATTCACAACACTTTATGAATGCACGGGCAGGGATGTCCACCGCAGGAAATTACTGGAGATTATTGATATATTAATGTATCGTATTATCCATCCTCTGTATAAAACCGGGATACCTCAGTTTTTCAAGGACTGGTCAGTAGCACCCCAGATCAAATTCGACATTATCTGGGGATGGGACAGGTTCACCAGCGAGGGTCAGAAAAGCAATGTGACCGACAATACATGCTACGGTCATAATGCAGAATTTGCATGGCTTCTGATCCATGCCCTCGGGATACTTGGGATTGATCCGGATATCCATCGCGACTTATTCAGAACAATTTTTGACCATACGGTAAAGAACGGAATAGATGAGGAATTCGGGGGTGTCTTCGTTGAAGGGCCGCATGCCGGAGGCGTTTCTGACATGGAAAAAGAGTTCTGGCAGCAGGCAGAAGTACTGACAGCCATGCTAGATGCCTGCCTGATGTTTAAGGATCCGGTCTACTGGGATGCATATAAAAACGTGCATCGTTTTGTTATCGACAAAATGGTCAACAAAGGTGTCGGTGAATGGTGGCCGCTGCTTACACGACGGGGAGAACCCATCTGGACACACATGAGTCACTCCTGGAAGGTGAATTATCACACAGTAAGATCAATGGTTCAAAGCATCCGCCGGCTGGATAAATTAATGACGGAAATATAATCCGACAGGAGAGATCTCATACTGAACATACTTATCCGATTTTAATACCGATATTATGAATCTGAGATTAACCCCCCTTGACTGGACTGTTTTGCTAATCGTAATAACAGGGAGCCTCCTGTTTGGAATGTACATGGCTTACAGAAAAAAAGCCGGTCAGAACAGTTCAAATTTTTTCCTGGGCGGGAGATCTATCAAATGGCCTGTTGTGGGCGCTTCACTCTTTGCAACAAATATCGGAGCTGAACATCTTGTAGGATTATCGGGAGATGCCTACCGGTACGGACTTTCGGCAGGACTGGTAGAAATGACAATGCCAATTACACTCGGATTCACCTGCGCAATTTTACTTCCATACTATCTGAAGAACAGGATCTATACGATTCCCGAATTCCTTGAACTACGTTATAACAGACGGGCCAGGACATTCTTTTCGGGTTTGATGGTGATAATATGTGTCATGACCAAGCTTGCTTTTACACTCTTTGCAGGAGCTCTTGTGTTAAATAGTATTCTCGGATGGGATATCATGGCAACTGTTTTCTATATCGGGATCATAGTTGCAATATTTACGATTCTGGGAGGTTTTACTGCTGTTGCATATACTGATGTACTTCAAACAATTATCATTATTATTGGAGCAACGATCCTGCTGGTTTTCGGACTTGATAAAGTTGGGGGGTTGGAGGGTCTTATGGATAAAGCATCCCATATGATGTCAATTGCAAAACCCTATGATGATCCTGTTTACCCGTTCTGGGGAATAGTCGCTACTGCATTTTACGCCGGAATTTTCTACTGGGGAATGGATCAGGTTAATGTCCAGCGGACACTTGCTGCGGTAAACCTTAACCATGCAAGATGGGGTGCCATGTTTGCAATTTTCCTGAAACTTTTACCTGTTTTTATTTTTGCCCTGCCTGGAGTGATTGCTTTTGCATTATATCCGGGTGAACTGGAGGGAGATGCAACAAAACAAACTTTTATCCTTTTACTGAACAGGTTTCTTCCGGCCGGATTGAGAGGGTTACTGCTTGCTTCACTGGTTGCAGCACTGATCTCCTCTCTCATCGGAGTTCTGAACTCGGTGTCGACACTTATAGTCCGTGATTTTATTGTTGAATTCAAACCGGATTATCCCGAAAAGAAGCAGGTTTATATCGGACGGATTGTTATGCTGTTGGTGACCTTTCTGGGAATTGGGGCTGCATATCTGGTAAATAAAAATGAAGAAGGATTATTCAAATACCTGCAGACAATATCGGCATATCTGGTGATCCCGATTTTCCCGGCAATATTTTTCGGTATTATAAGTAAGAAAATCACGCTTAAAGGTGCTGCAGCTTCAGTAGTAGTAGGGATAATTCTGGCTACAATATTTGTTACAGACCAGCTTATCGGACCGGAGACCGGCAAGCAGATCTTTCCTTTTCTATATCACAAACTGACTTTGAATTTCGGATACCGGGGACTCTGGGCCGAAATT
>CAZKMH010000501.1:0-3294 GCA_964553395.1 uncultured Rikenellaceae bacterium
ATCTTACACATTTCATCCGGGTAATGAACATGGCAATATTCCGTGGCGATATCCCTGCAGAAACAAGAGCATATTTCGGACTGGCAACGAATGAATCAACTGTACCTGCTCTCTCCAATGAGAATGAACTTAAAGCCTGGGGGCGGAGAATAATTGAAGGTGAAGAAAACAGGCTGCGTAAGGGAGGAAGTCCCATAACAAATCCAACAATCGCAGTTGTAAAAATAAGGTTTGAAGGATTCCTCGAAGCATGTTACAATCAAAGTATCCTTGAAAAGAAGACCCACGACTACACGGAAAGGACCGCTGAACTCAGGAGAGAAGCCGATGAAATAATACTTCAGATCTGGAATGAGGTTGAGGCTGCCTATAACAATCTGCCTGAGGAAATCCGGAAAAAAGAGTGTGAAGAATACGGTCTTATTTATTTTTACAGAAAAAATGAGCTTAAAAACAAAGAGGCTGAAAAGACTGAAAATGAAATGGCTTTATCTGAAAAGACAGAAACTGATAAGAATGAAGCTGAAAAGACTGAAAATGAAAATTTACCCGGCACCATAACTGAACAACAGCTTTTCTGAAGCTGTTCCGATGAACAATTAAATCAGCAATCTTGACTATAGGCAGCATTGCACTGGGTGATCATCCATTATTCCTTGCACCAATGGAGGATATTACTGATCCATCCTTCCGGATGATCTGCAAGAACAATGGAGCTGATTTCATGTACACTGAATTCATTTCCTCCGACGGACTGATCCGGGAAGGCCGGAAAAGTGTAAAAAAGCTGGATATTTACGACTTCGAAAGACCGATTGGTATCCAGCTATATGGCCATTTGACCTATGCAATGGTTGAGGCAGCCCTCATTTCCGAAGAATCTAAGCCGGAACTCATCGATATTAATTTCGGATGTCCGGTGAAGAAAATCGCAAACCGGGGTGCCGGTGCAGGAATGTTAAGGAATATTCCTCAGATGCTGGAAATGACCTCGGCTATTGTCAGAGCGGTTAAACTTCCTGTTACTGTAAAAACAAGACTCGGGTGGGATGATGAAAGTAAAAATATTATTGAAGTGGCTGAAATGCTGCAGGATACGGGGATCCAGGCTATCACGATACACGGCAGGACAAGGGCTCAGTTATATAAAGGGAGTGCCGACTGGACCCTTATCGGCGCTGTAAAAAACAATCCCAGAATGAAGATCCCGGTCATAGGAAATGGTGATATTGACAGCCCGGTAAAAGCTAAGGAGATGTTCGATAAGTATGGCGTTGATGGTATCATGATTGGCCGGGCATCGGTAGGCAGACCATGGATATTCAGGGATATCAAACATTTCCTGAATACCGGCGATCTATTACCGGAACCGACTGTTAATGAAAAAGCGAGCCTTGCCCTTATACACCTGGAAAAATCACTTGAATACAAGGAAGGAAAAACCGCCATTTACGAGATGCGCCGGCATCTTTCAAACTACTTTAAGGGATTACCGCATTTTAAAGAGACACGCCTCGGGCTCCTGACCACCCTTGAACCTGATGAGATCAGGCGCATTATTGAGGAAATAAAACTGAAATGGGGTGAATTCAGAACTGATGAGAGGAGTTCTGTTTATGAAATCTGAGCTGTTCCTTCATTTTCAGGTCCGACTTTACCTGCTACCAATGAAAAGTTTTTCCAGCCAAATGCTATTTTTAGTATAAAGATTACCAGCACTCCGGTAACAAGCATTGATATCAATTCAACCGATGGGTATATTTCATGCATTTCATAAAGGGCAGGGGTCTGCAATGCTGAAAATTCATTCGTTACCATGATGCATAAAAAAGCATTATTTGCCGCATGTGCACCGATAGCTGCCTCAATACCGTCATCAAGCAATGTCATTAATCCGAATATCAGCCCGAAAAGGGTATAGTAGGGCATCATCGTCCAGAATCCGAATTCCCTGACTTCAGGATTTAATCCATGCATAAGAGCAAAGAGGACCGATGTGATTATAAGAGGCAGCCACCTGTTCCGCAGAAGTACGGCAAACCCCTGCATCAGGTACCCTCTGAAAATGATCTCTTCGAATGCTGCCTGGAACGGGATCATGGTAACAGATATCACGATCAGTGTGATAAGGGAGATTGTCGTATTGTTCAGTGTAAAGTTTGAAGGATCGGTCTTAAGCTACCCGAATAAATATATGGCTGACAGGATTGTCCAGACTGCTGCGGAAACAAAGAAATTTCTCCAGCGGAATGATCCTGTCCCGTTAATCACATTCATTAATGTCCTGTTATTTAATGGCTTAACAAGAATTATAAATGCCACAAGGCCTGCAATAAAAGGGATCAGCATAACTACCAGGCCAAAGTAAGGATCGAGTCCCAATGGACTCAGATCGTTTGGATTCGCTGATAGTTCAGCCGCAACATCCGGATTTTCGACCGCCCTGATCCCGAGAATAATGAACAGGGGGATAGCTCCGATAGTATTAGAGACTGCGAGAACTGCAATCAGCATCAAAAAGTATCTCCAGATAGCATTCTTCCCGGTAAATGACGATTCAAGGTGTTTCATACAGCGAAATTTTCAGAATTCGGTAATTGCCCTTTTAGGATAATCTATTGAATAATGCAGGCCGATACTCTCCTTTCGGTTCTGTGCAAGTTTAATTATTATATATCCCACATTGATGATATTCCGCAATTCACAGATCTTTTTTGAGATCAGTGACCTCTTGTAGAGGTTTTCCGTCTCCTGATAAAGTATCTCAAGCCGTACCATGGCTCTTTCAAGACGAAGATCCGACCGTACAATCCCGACATAATTGCTCATTATCATTTGTACCTCCTTAATGCTCTGGGTTATCAGAACCATCTCCTCGAGATGGGTTGTTCCCTTGTAGTCCCAGTTTGGAATTTTTTCCTCGTAAGTGAGCTCTTTGATCCTTGCGCCCGAATGCAATGCAGCCCTGTGTGCATAGACTGCAGCCTCGATAAGTGAATTGGAGGCAAGTCTGTTTGCCCCATGCAAACCGGTGGAGGAGACTTCGCCAAGTGCATACAACCTGTCGATATTGCTCTGTCCGTCTATATCCACCTTGATTCCCCCGCATGAATAATGGACACATGGCACAACAGGGATCATGTCTTTGGTTATGTCGATCCCGCGGCCGAGGCAATGCTCATAAACATTCGGGAAATGGTCTTTCAGCTCCTCTGCGTTAAGATGCCTGCATTCGAGCCAGACATGATCATCTCCCCAGATTTTCATTTCGTTGTCAATAGCACGCGCAACAAT
>CAZKMH010000502.1:0-3281 GCA_964553395.1 uncultured Rikenellaceae bacterium
TAATTTGGATTCCTTTGCTGTAATGGCAGCCATAGCAGCATTTAATGAATCCTGTACAGCTGCAAATTCAGCAGGTAAATAAACTGCTGCTTCGGCAGTTTTAGCGGCTTCGATGGCAGCGTTGGCAGCATCAATTTCAGCCTGAGGTTTCTTTCCGCAACTCGTAAGGACTGCAACCATTGCAATGACTGCTAATCCCATAAATACTTTGTTCTTCATTTTTTTTGTTTTTAAATACTTTGCTTTGTTAAAATTCCGATTATTTGGTTGTAACCGTTTTCCTTGAAAAAAATCGGTGCGAAGATACGCAATTTTAAAAACATGCAAACATATTATCCGATTTTATTTTAAAGTATTTTAATTTTGTACGTATTTTCATTATCGGGCTATTTCCCTCCCGTCTTTTCGAGGATCAGGTCGCTGTATGACTTGCTTACATAATCTGCAATTTTGAGACGGAAGTATGAAAAATACCGGTCGCATTGTCCCTTCAGTTTGCCCGCAGAAATTTCTCCGGCTTCATCAATTGCCTCCACCTCAATAAATGTTCCGAGCTTTTCGACCTGATCAAAATGGAACTTCACATTATCAATGAAATATATTTTTCTTGTTTTATTTACAACAACTTTTATCCCGAATGCCTTCGTGAGAATTTCCTTAAGTGATTTATCAGGTGCATGCCTGTACAGAACTATTTCTGCCTGCTTTGAATCAGCGACATCGGGCCTGTCATAAAGTATCAGTGCATTCTCAATATTCCCCTCCCGCAGTTTGAGACGTCCGGATGGAACATTAAAGTAAGTGTCGGTCTGGTGATCCTCACCCCTGAAAAGCGGATTCAGGTCAAGGAGCTTCTGCTCCAGTTTATCTATATCTTCTGCCCTTGCTTTGAATTCGCAGTTTCTCAGTTTCATTCTAGTTAAAACTGGTTGGGAAATAACCGGATCAAAAAATAAAAGGCCAATCCAATACTTAAATTTATGCAATCTGATTGATATTTCATAAATTTAATCTGAAAATATTTATGTTCACTCTACAAACCTTTCGTTATGAAATTTATCCATTACAAATACACTCTTCTTATTTATGCTCTGAATGTTATAGTATTTTCCTTAACTTCCTGTAGCACAAAATCACATAACTCAAAAAATCAAGTCGATAAAATTGGCTTTCTTGGATTTTATCTTGACATGGACTATTTAAAAGTAAAAAGCATTATGGATTCTTTGCTTGCCATCAGTGAATTACATTATTTTGAAACTATGGATGTACTTGGGAATAAACAAAAAAACTTATACTATGATTTTTCAGAAATAAATCCCTTTCTTTCTGCAAAGGTTAATCTAAGGGGATCTCATATAATTGATGAAAGGTTAACCAGTATTCAGTTAACTCTATGCAACAGGTCAAAATCAGGAGAACAAAGAATCTCATTTAATTGTGACCTCAATGAAGTTAATAGATTATTCGAATTATATGAAGAAAAATATGGAAAACCAACTTTACTTGACCAGGGAGGAAAATATGATTGGTTGTCGAAAAGAATATCAAATATCTATTTCCCCGGGCCCAAAGGAAGATGGGTAATGGATAAGATATATTATTGGGAGAAGGGTAACTATATAATATATTTTGATTTTGGGTATCCCGAAAGTTTGGGAAGCACAGATAATCCAGCCGCAGTATCCGGAGAGCCTGAATTGCCTGATTCTACAGGTGCTCCTATTATATACTATGACTTTACTGGAGACTATATAGATGTACTTCTGGATAAAGCAAGCAGGATGAAATAATATGCCAAGACTGGCCAGGTAGTGCTCAGTTACAACAGCATTATTTTTAAAAATCAATGACTTCGAAATATGCCGGTTTGGGATCAAGATTCACATCAAAAAGTAAAGGATAGTTTTTCCTCCCGGCGACCGGAAAATTATCAAGCCATGTGTAATCGTCAGCGAGTCCCCAGAAAGTAACTCCCGTGATAGCATCCTTGAAAGTCCTGAATGCATTAAAATACCTGCTGTATTCAATTGACTGCTTTTGTGCAAGATTATCATTATAAGCGCTTTGAGGATCAGAATTGGAAGTATAGACTGAAACATCCATTTCAGTTATTTGTATCTCCAGACCCAGCAGCTTATATTTGTTCAGTGCATCGTTGATTAGTATGTTGGAAGGGTAACTTATATTCCAGTGACCCTGCAGGCCGATACCATCAACAAGATCTTCTTCTTTGAGTTTCACAAGGAGGCTGTGGATCTTATCCCGTTTTACAGGATCAATTGCAGTATAGTCGTTGTAAAAAAGCTTAGCATCGGGATCTGCTGCCCTGGCTGCCCTGAAAGCCTCTAATATATAATCCTCACCGCATATAGTATACCACTGTGAAACCCTGTACATGGCCGTGCCGTCATCAATTGCCTCATTAACAACATCCCATGCGTACACCTTGCCTTTAAAATGAGTCATGACAGTTGTAATATGAGTTCGCAACCTCTGCAGGACAAGCTCCGCTGATGCCGTTGCCTGTCCGTCCTTGAAAATCCAGGCTGGCACCTGATTGTGCCAGCAGAGACAGTGTCCTCTTACTTTCATTCCGTTGGATTGAGCAAAGGATACGATCTTATCGGCATTTGTAAAGGTGAAGGTGCCTTCTGTAGGCTGGAGGTTTGACCACTTCATGTCATTCTCGGCTGTTACGCTGTTGAAATGACGCCTGATCAGAGTTACCTTTTTCTGGTTATCAATAAATGATGTCGGTATAGCAACTCCCATATAAAAGTATTCATCAGGAGTATAGAAATCCTTTAATCCCTCATCACCGAGGTGGTATTCATCGATTTTCTTCTGGAGTTCGCTTTTTTCCACAGGAGGCTCATCCTTATTGCAGGCGGTAACTCCAATAAGAGACAACGATAGCAGAAGATGCAAAAATACTTTCCTGTTCTCTTCCAGCATGATATTCTATCTGCGGATTTCCTATAAATATATAAAAGTGTCCGCTGATCTGTAGCGGACACTTTAAGCAAAATTTCCTCTATTATACCATCAGACTAATTATATCCGGGATTCTGAAAAGCAGCCTTTTCATCTGCTGTCATTTCCATACCATCGAGCTGAGCTCGTGGAATTGGGCGCAGATAGAGATTAGGTTGAATAGTACGCGTAATTGTTTGTGCATTATGGTCTCCTTTGACGCTTGAAGCTATTCTGTAATTAGCCGCGACTTCGGCCCATTTTTGTGTACGCACAAGATCGAACCAGCGAAAACCTTCACCATA
>CAZKMH010000503.1:0-3275 GCA_964553395.1 uncultured Rikenellaceae bacterium
CTATATACCGGTAAGCGAACAATATAAAAACAAGTTTCAGGAATTCCTCGATAAGAATTTCTTATGATCTCTACTTCTAGCCCAGAAAATCCAATTAACCACATGGTTTCACGGAGTTTTCCGGAGTTCCACTGTTTAATTCTGTGTTTTACTCAGTGCAACTCCATGGTTAAATGGTTTAGTCCGCCGGTTTAAGATGCATGGCAATCCCATTATTTGGATTGATATTCGCCGGATATATAGTTTTATTGTCGACATTCATACTGTCAATTCTGACATGAGTGCGGGTATTGACGGACGGATCATCGGAATAGATTTTTGCTGAATATTCCTTATTCGGATCCAGGAAAGCTAAATTAAGATCAAGCATTATAGGCTGATCTCCGTTAATACCGCCAATAAACCATTCATCCCCGTGCCTTCGGGCAATCACCCCATATTCCCCGATCTTTCCATGAAGCACTTTTGTTTCGTCCCACACGGTGGGCACATTATCGAAGAATTCGAGCTCAGGTTCGCTGCCGATATAATTCGTTGCTCCCCAGAGACCGTCATTCTTTTCAAGTGATGGCGCAGCCTTGTCGTACCAGTAAAGAAACTGGAGCGGACTGAAAATGCATACTGCCTTGGCAAGCTGTGATGCATGCGAACCCATTTTATTATCCACTCTTTCATTATAATAACAGATCGTGTTGTCTCCCTGTCCGGCCAGCATCCTTGTAAACATAGTTATAAGGGTATGGCTGTTTGAAGGACTCTCTTCATCACCCCTGATCCCCTCCATGGTAAGGAAATTGGGATATGTTCTTGACAAGCCTGTCGGCCTGTATTCATCATGGACATCGACCACCATATGATATGAGGCTGCCTTTTTAACGGATTCATGGAGCCATCTTGTTACCTTTTGATTTCCAACCTGCACGAACCCGAATTTTATCCCGGCAATTCCCCATTTTTCGTACAACGGGAGTAGCTCATCGATCTGTTTTTCAAGTGCTTTACGGTTCACGTAAAGCAGGATACCAATGTTTTTTGATTTTCCATACCTGATCACCCGTTCCAGATCAAGTGGTCCTTTCGACCTTGCAGGATCGAGGTTTACTCTCCTGGCATCGGAGTCATCATTATTTTCCGGGCCGTACCATCCGGCGTCAAATTCAACATACTGCATATTGTGGGCTGAGGTGAAATCAATCGCAGCCATTGCACCATCGGTTGTGAGGGTCACCTCGCGCAGGGCTTTTCCCGGCCTGATCCATGATACATCTTCAATCTTCGACTGATCATTGAGATTCAAAAGAAGATAGTTCTTCTCCAGCAGATCACCAGGATTTTTTCCGGTCATGATGACCCTCCAGGGTGACTGAAAGGGAAGGGCTTTTTTTACAGGACTATCGAGCCGGCTTCTTACACCGATTCCTGAGGAAGAGTCGGGATCAAATTTCATTCTGGCATAGTCATCAAGCTTCGCCTCGGCCAATGCTATAGACAGGTTGGTGTCAATTTCAACTAACAATGGCCGTTCGCAGCCTTTAACAATCTGAGAGAGAGGCAATTTAGAATACAACGCCTGAGCCCTTGGGGCCGACCAGGCAGTAAAGTCGGCAGCAAACCTGTAAATTATTTTCTCATCGGCAATGATCACGGAATCCTTTCCTCTTTGCTCAGGAAATTCATAGGAAAGCGCAACACCTTCATTGTATACCCGGCATATAAGATTGATATTTAGTTGTTTGTTGCCCAGAAAAAACCTGGCCTGGTTGTAGTTATCGGGAACTTCCCTTCTTTCACCGAAATTGTTTATCCAGTTATTTGTTACAGATTCGTACTCAATTTTGATAACCTCAAAATCACTTTCGGTAAGATTGGTTCCGGCATGAAGCTGAAAATAGGAAGGAAGGAGAACTGTTTTTCCACCTGATTCAAGTGTAAATGCTGGCCATCCGTCGTTTCCCTTTTCAACTTTTGAAAAGAGTGTAAGTTTGTTGCTGCCATCGGGTGATGAGACTGTTACCTTAACTGCATCTGAGCAGCTGATGGCTGTGAGTAACAGTAGAACGGAGATTGAAAGCCCGGGTTTCATTGTAAAATGTTTTAAGCAATGCGACAAAGATTTTAGCTGATCAACCCACATACATACAGTGATCTAAAAATTATGAAATCGATTCAGGGTTCTCTAAAAATCCTTTCTGATAAAAATATATCTAATTTCTTTCAAAATGAATATTGGAATAAATAAGGATTGACCCTATTGAAAATAGGGGTAAAAGTTAAAAAAGAGCATAAAAAGTACAATATACCCTATTAAAAAAGGGGTATAGACATAAAAAAAGTGTAAATAACTTGTTTTTAGGTAAAAAAATACTAACTTGCGCTCTTATTTCACTAAAATTAATTAAGCCATATGAAAAGAAACTGGAAAATTCAATTCTCACTCCTCGTAACAGGAGTCCTGGCTGCAGGTCCATTGCTCTTTTCGCAGGAAGAGGAACGGGGTTCATTTACGTCAGGTGCTGATATTTACAGTAGTTATTTATGGAGGGGATCGAATCTCGGAAGCGGTCCCTCAATCCAGCCTGTTGTTGAGTACTCTTCCAGCCTGTTAACTGCAGGCGCCTGGGGAGCATTTGATTTCGACGGTTACAAGGAAGTAGACCTTTACTTTTCTTTTTCGCTTCCCGCCGGGTTCAGCATCGGAATGACCGACTACTATTCTCCCGGGCTCAATTACTTCGATTATTCAACTGAATCGGGAAGTCATGCATTTGAACTTAATCTTGGATTTTCACTGAAAGATCTCAGTTTAAGTGCAAATTATATCTTCAATGAGGCGGGGGCTATCGGATCGGCCGGGAACGATCTCTATTTTCAGGCAGGATATTCATTCGATCCGGTTACCATATTTTTGGGAGCGGGGAATGGCTGGCATAATTTTGATCCTGAAACGGGTGAAAGTAAATTTGAAATTTGCAATGCAGGCGTTGAGGTATCAAGGACAATTAAAATAACCGAGTCATTCGGTATTCCGGTAACCGGTCAGATTATTTTAAATCCGGCCCAGGAGAGGATGTATGTTGTCGTTGGCTTCACTTTATAGGTTATACCGCCACTATATATTTAATAATAGGGGGTAGTGGCAAAATAAATATATAAAATAAAAAAATACCCCTATAATTATAGGGTATATTAGAGCAAAATACATAAATTAGTTGTCTTATCCCTGAAAAAATAAATGTTTGTTTCGAAAAAATTGATTTTAATAATCTTAAAATTAG
>CAZKMH010000504.1:0-3254 GCA_964553395.1 uncultured Rikenellaceae bacterium
TAAATATATTGCTTTTAAGATTTAAAAAGATCAACATAAATAGTTAATATTGCACCCAAAACGCATAGCTAAATGATATACCTTACACGCAGAGAAAGATTTAGTGCTGCGCACAGGATGTTCAGGCAGGACTGGTCCGATGAAAAAAACCTGGAGGTATTTGGTAAATGCTCAAACCCAAACTGGCACGGACACAACTATGAGCTGTTTGTTACCGTTAAAGGAGAAATGACGGAAGAGACCGGTTTCGTTATGGACATGAATACCCTCAAGCAGATTATTATGGAAAATATTATCAGGAAAATTGATCACAAGAACATGAATCTGGAAGTGGACTTTATGCAGGGTAAAATTGCCACTACCGAGAATCTCGCAGTTGCAATATGGCACCAGCTTGAACCATTTGTTGAAAAAGAAGGTGCAAAACTGTACTGTGTAAGAATTGATGAAACCGAAAATAATTCAATTAAATATTATGGCGAAAAAAAATGATACTATAGTAAAGTGTGAATCGAATTTCAGGAACGGATACCATAAAGAAGAAACCTGGAATGAAGAAAATATTAAAGAACTATCCTCAATATATTACAGGGTTCTGGAACTTATAGGGGAGGATCCCGAACGGGAAGGCCTGAAAAAGACTCCAGAGAGAGTTGCAAAAGCAATGCACTTCCTCACGATGGGTTATTCTCAGGATCCCTGTGAGATAATAAACTCGGCAAAGTTCAGGGAGGATTACAAACAGATGGTTATTATCAAAGATATTGATATCTATTCGATGTGTGAACATCACATGTTGCCTTTTTTTGGTAAAGCTCATGTTGCATATATCCCTGATAATTATATTACCGGGCTGAGTAAAATTGCCCGTGTTGTTGAAGCCTTCAGCAGGAGATTACAGGTACAGGAGAGACTTACCATGCAGATAAGGAACTGCCTTCAGGAATGCCTTCAGCCTCTTGGAGTGGCTGTCGTAATGGAGGCACAACATATGTGCATGCAGATAAGAGGCGTACAAAAACAAAATTCAGTAACAACAACATCAGCCTTTACCGGCATCTTTCTCGATAATCTTAATACCCGCGAAGAATTTGTTCATCTGATAGGTTCCAGACTGCATTGATTTTATGAAAGCATATGTATTTCCCGGACAGGGAGCGCAATTTGTGGGCATGGGAAAAGATTTGTATGAAAGATCAGCCCTTGCAAAGGAGATGTTTGAAAAAGCAAATTTAATTCTCGGATTCAGTATTACCGACCTGATGTTTGCAGGAACCGATGCGGATCTAAAGCAGACAAAGGTCACACAACCAGCGATATTTCTCCATTCAACTGTATTGGCTGCAGTTTTGGGTGAAAATTTCAAACCTGATATGGTTGCAGGTCATTCGCTGGGGGAGTTCTCTGCGCTTGTAGCAAACAGAGCGCTCTCTTTCGAGGACGGGCTTGTTCTTGTCTCTAAAAGAGCTATGGCAATGCAGAAAGCATGCGAAAAAACACCCTCATCAATGGCAGCAATTCTCGGAATTGATGATAAGATAGTTGAAGAAGTATGCAATTCAATTGAGGAAGTGGTTGTACCTGCCAATTACAACAGTCCGGGACAGATAGTTATTTCGGGATCGAATGAAGGGATTGACAAAGCCATTGAAGCGCTCAAAACCAAAGGTGCAAAAAGGGCGCTTAAACTTCCGGTGGGAGGTGCTTTTCATTCTCCTCTGATGGAACCGGCAAGGGCAGAGCTTGAGGAAGCTATAAGAAATACACGGTTCAGCGAACCGTTATGCCCTGTATACCAGAACGTTAACGCGAGTCCATCCTCTGATCCAAACACGATAAAAGCCAACCTGGTTGCCCAGTTGACATCACCTGTGAATTGGACACAAAGTGTAATCAACATGATCGCTGCCGGCGCTGATAAGTTTATTGAGGTGGGCCCGGGATCTGTTCTTCAGGGACTTATTAAAAAAGTAAGTAAGGATATCCAGACCGAAAGTGCTGTTTTCTGAATTTTACTGTTAGTTATTTAACAATCCGGAATTACTACTTTTGAGCCGTTTTACCCCCGGACTGTTACACCGGTTTCATTATTGCCCCTTTATGTTTCCTTCCGTCAATCATAATCTGAAGCGGCTTATCGAACCTGATATGTCTGATTGAATTATCCTCATAGATTACATTCATTCTGTTCAGGAAATCAACATCATAATGACCTTCTTTGATATAAGGGTTTATAGTAAAGTACCCCACACCGAAGGATGTAAGATTCTGGAAGAAGTGAGTGCCCTGACTTGGATCGATCCTGTAATTCTTCAGTCCGGATTCAACTATCAGTCTTGCAGCAGAGATCTGCGCCCATATTACCGGAATACCAAGCCATGGATCCTTTGATCCCCATCTTCCCGGGCCGATAAGTACATATCCCCTGCCCTGCTTTGAAAATGAAGAATTCAGATTCTCAATTGTTACGGCAATATTTTTATTCTGTGATGCAACAAATGATTCCGGCTTTACATAGACCAGATCATAAATATCCTTGAAAACTCCATGCCCAAGGGCTGCTTCGGAAAATATTATGGTCTCATCGGGATTTATTTTATCAAGGTCGAGGTCATACCTTTCATGTGTATGGACTATAGGTCTGATCTGCAGAAAATTAAAAATTTTTGGTGAGCCTGCAGGGGTTTCCAGATTAGCTGCAAATTCAATTTCGATAGGATTATTCATTTCCTGCTGGCCAAGATCAAGAAGGGTCGTCAGAATCTCGGCAAGCGGAAATACATTATGCTGAAGAATTCCTGAAAAAGTAATAACTCTTTTACCCTGACTGAGAATACCATCACGAAGAATATTGTTTATGCAGTCGTATGTTGAGGCAAGGTACCTCATCACACTGTCATTGTTTGCATCCCGGATGTCAATCCTGGGAATGTTCACTCCGTCATCGGTTGAAGGGACAAAGCTTTCGATATTCAGGTCGAGTGCCCGGAACTCCTTCTGGGTATCACGCAGTGCAGCCTCGGGAGAGGAGAGCTGAAGTATCTTTTTTGGGATCCTGGGGCAGAATCGCAACGATAATCCGCCTTCAACTATCAGTTTTCCTAATCCGAATGCAACGTTTGCGATCCCGTCTTCTGCTCTTTCCGAACCAATGGGGTAATAATTTATTGATCTGGCCACACCGGAGAATGTCGGATAAAAGATCTTTCCGTGTCGGTTGCCACAGAACTCCTGCAGTACGATGCACATTTTTT
>CAZKMH010000505.1:0-3236 GCA_964553395.1 uncultured Rikenellaceae bacterium
GTAACCTGATGTGGTCACTGCAGTTTACATGCATTAAGCTTACCCAGGCCCAGGTTGGTCCCTACTTTACAGTATGGGCACCTATGCTTTTTGCCGTGATTCTTCTGGCTCCCTTCGTTATACGGGATTTCAGAAGGGGAGGTAAAAAGATTAAAGACGTATTTATTTTCGTTCAACTGGCGATGCTGGGCGCATTTCCGGCCCAGGTGCTCATGACATGGGGAACCCAGTATTCCCTTGCCAGTAATTCAGCAATACTGACACTGACTCTTCCTGTTATAACTGCCCTGTTTGCTTTTCTTTTGCTTAAGGAGAAAATGAACAGGGTCAGATGGTTGAGCTTTATTATTGCAATAATCGGAGTACTGCTTCTCTCGACTGGTGACATTAAACAATTAAATTTCGGATCGAAATATGCTATTGGGAATATTCTCATTTTCCTGGCTATAGTCGGTAATTCATATTATAACGTCGGTTGCAAGAAAGTATCAGCACGGTACAGCGAAATAGAAATGGTATTCTACACATATGTAGTTATCGTACTGTTGCTGACACCCCTTGTACTGTACTATGAAAAGGATGTCTTTGCCAGGATCCCGGAATTTACAGTACAGACCTGGACAGGGATGCTTTTATTGACAATATTCCATAATTTTCTTTCAATGGTCCTGTTTTTCAAGGCTTTGAAAGTACTCGACGCAATGCAGGTTGCTCTTTCAAACTATCTCATTGCATTCTTTGGACTTCCGATAGCAGCTATCTGGCTCGGAGAGAGACTGAGCACGCATGCAATAACAGGGGGAGTTCTTGTTCTTTTTTCTACATTGCTCATAACAATTGCTGATTATAAAATGAACCAGGCTGCAGCTGCAAAAGCCAAAGCTTGAACTTGCGACAAAAATCAATTAAAAGTATAAGTATTATGGAAAACAAAGTCAAATGGGGTGTTATAGGTTCCGGTGGAATTGCAAAACGCAGGACTATACCCGAAGGTATAATGAAAGCTGAAAATGCCAGCCTGATATCGGTTTACGATATTGATCCGGAGGTCAATAAAAGCGTTGCAGACCAATTTAATGCGATCGCGTCACCTGGTATAAGGGATTTGCTGGATTCAGGCATAGATGCTGTTTATGTTGCCTCACCGGCAAATATGCACCTTGAACAGGTCATCACCTGCGCAAAAGCAAAAAAGAATGTGCTGTGTGAAAAACCCCTTGGGATGACAGTGAAGGAGGCAGAGAAGATGATCAGGGTATGTACAGATGAAGGAATTACCCTTGGTGTGGGACTTATGATGAGGTTTGTTGAACAACATAAAGCTGCCCTTGAGCTTATTCAGAAAGGAAAGCTCGGAAAGCCTGTTTACGGAAGGGCACAGCTTTCATGCTGGTATCCGCCCATTGAGGGTGCCTGGCGCCAGGATCCCGGAACAGGAGGAGGGGGCTCTCTGATGGATATGGGAAGCCACTGCATCGACCTGCTTGAAATGTTCTTTGGTAAAGCCAGGAAAGTGAGCTGTTTCATTAATAATAATGTTCATGCATACAAATCTGAGGACAGCGCGGTAGTTTCACTTTTCTTTGAGAATGGTGCGCTCGCAACAGTCGATACTTATTTTTGTATTCCGGACAATAGCAGTAAGAATATATTAGAATTGTATGGTTCAGGAGGCAGTATCATTGCACGGGGAACTATCGGACAGGGTCCTGCCGGTGAGATGGTGGCATACCTTGAAGATGATGCCTCAGGTTATAATGCGAACCAGGAAAGGAATGCCGGTGATGGTATTCTTATAAATCCCACACCAAAAAATACATATCTTGCAGAAATAGAGGAGTTTAGTAGTTCCATACTTGAAAAAAGAAATCCTTCAAATACCTTTTTACCTGGTCTGCGAAGTCAGCAGGTGCTTGAAGCTTGCTACAGATCGGCCAGGTCAGGAAAAGTTATTGATATTTAATAAAAAATACCTGAATGAGTAAAACAATACTGGCAATTTTCGCTCATCCGGATGATGCAGAAATGATGTGCGCAGGAACATTATTATTAATGAGAAAGGCTGGCTGGACGATCCATATAGCAACAATGACCCCGGGAGATAAGGGAACGGCTGTGCATTCGCAAGAGGAAATAAGTGCCATCAGAAAAACTGAAGCAACGGAAGCAGCCAAAATGGTGGAAGGATCTTATACCTGTCTCGGATTTGAAGATGTTTATATTCTTTATGACTGTGAATCAATTAACAGAACTACTGCATTGATCCGCAAGTTGAAACCAACCATTGTTTTTACGGCGAGCCCGGATGATTATATGATTGACCATGAAATGGCATCAAGGATAACAATGACAGCCTGTTTTTCTGCCGGGATCAGGAATATGGATATAAAAGACGAGCCTTACGATTTTATTCCATACCTCTATTATTCTGACCCGATGGAAGCGAAAGATAAATTCGGAAAAGGTATTGACCCTGGAATTTATGTAGATATTTCGGGCGTTATTGAAACTAAGGCGGAGATGCTTGCCTGTCATAAAAGTCAGAGAAGCTGGCTTCTGGCTCACCATAAAATGGATGAATATATCCTATCAATGAAAAGACATTCAGAGAACCGTGGAAGGGAGATTAATACCAGGTATGCTGAAGGATTCAGACAACACCTTGGTCATAGCTTTCCACAGGACAATATTCTTAAAGAAAGTCTCAGGGAATTATGTATTGTAAGAGAATCGTAACAATTATTAAAAATACCCGACTATGGCACGTAAATTAAGTATGCTGGCACCTGACTGGTGGGATTTTACTACACTTGATGACGAACTGCTGAATGATGCCGCAAAACTGACACCTGAAGATTTGCTTCAGCTTTCAAGAGACGGATTCAAAGTATTAATATATGATACCCGGGAGGATTTTTATCTGGCAGAGGCGCTTGAGTACATTACTGCATGGAAGCAGTCAACTCCTGGCAATCCTGCAGGCATTTGCGGACCAATCGGTCCGACAGAACAACTTCCGCTGGTTGCAAGAATTGTTAATGATCTAAAACCTGATCTTTCAAATGCCCATTTCTGGGGAATGGATGAGTGGTACATCGATGGAAGGGAGGTTGCGGCAACACATCCGCTGTCATTTGAAAAGGCAGACAGGGAATTATGCTTTAACAAAATCGATAAAAGACTGAGAATGCCTGATTCAAACCTGCATTTTCCCAAGGCTGATACCGGTCCTTATA
>CAZKMH010000506.1:0-3235 GCA_964553395.1 uncultured Rikenellaceae bacterium
CAGAGATATTTTGTTTATAATCAATATAGTCTAGCAGTTTAAGTCCGAATGGAGCAGACCAAATGGAACATTCATCAGATACATTGATATACTCGGTTAAATCAAAGTCGTTGCTTAAATATTTTTTCATAGTAGTGAAATTTTTATTCTTATGCCATTTTTTAGCGTGTCCGGGTGCAACGGCCATTACGAATTTATCTTGCGTGCATGAGCAAAAGCAAAAACCGTGACACCTGTCCCGTGTTTAGTGAAAAAAAGCGGGAAACAACTTACCATTGTCCGTGTCAGGCCTGGTGTTTTAATTATTCAACAATTACTGATCTGCTTGTTGGATATCTAACTGAATATCTAAGATCCAGGCTTTTTTTCTCAGCAGGTTTAAGAGATAGATCCCAGGTCAATTTACCAGTTGACTCCTCCCTCCTGGCCCCTGTATATTCAATCAGGTCTACTTTAATATCATCTACTTTAGAAACTGGATATTGATCCTCTATGGAGATATTAACCGGGATAGATTTATTGTTTTTAATTGATATTGTCCAAGCTTTCTGTTCTTTCTTTGAAGCGCCAGAAATGCTCTTGCTTACAAAGTCTTTCTGTATATCCCTGCTAATAATCAAATCTTTATCACGACCTACTGAAATTGACAGAGTATCACTGGCAGTGTCAAGATCAATATATGATTCTCCTTGATAAATTCCTTTAAAGAATATGTAGGTTGTACCGTTTAAAAGATTATAATTAATCCAGTTAGGAACTTTTGCTATAAGAAATGCGTTATTTGACAATTTAGGAACAGCATAATACTCATAGAAAGCATCAATTTCATACTCAACCATATTAACATCATATGGTTGATTATCAGAAGGTATAGAATATGGAATATCAATTTGAAATTCAGTCGTAAGTTGTCGTTTTTCGATTGCAATAGGTATTTGCTCTTTTTTCCTTACAACATTAACTCCTGCAACTCTGCCTGATAATGATTGGGAAGCATCACCGCTCACTCCATAGCCAACAACAACAACTTCTTCAAGTGCAACCTGGTCCTCGTTCATTGAAATATTTAATGTAGCAGAATTTGCAATTACCTCTTGAGATTTATAACCGATAAACGAAAAAATCAGTGTATTGCTTCCCTGGGGCAGTTCAATAGAATAATTGCCATTTACATCAGCAACGACTCCTTTATTAGTACCTTTGACAAGTACTGTAGTACCAATCAGAGGCTCTCCTGTTACGGCATCAGTTATTTTCCCGCTTACTACTCCTTTTAATGGTTGATTTTCTGCTACTAAATTAGACGAATATGTCTTGTAATAATTATCAAATGTTAAATAGTAGGCTGTTAATTCAGGTTTATTGTTACCTAATGAGGGATTCCCTGTCGATAGAGTCAGTTTAACATTCTCCCAATTTTCATCAGTATTTTGCGTGACCTTAGCTTTATAAAAGAAATCAAGAGGTTTATCTGTTTCACTTATTCTGATATCGTAAGCCGGTACCCAACTAGCATCTGGTATAAAATAATCTAATTTCAATTGGGATTTAGTGTCTGTTTCTGAGGATACAACAACCTTGACCTGACTTGTTGGCAAATCAATTTTTGAGTTTAACTCGAGTAGTTGTTTTGAAATCATATATAATGCACTTTTAAGATCAAAAATTGTGTTGTCCAGATTATGTGTTGTAGTTTCTATTTCAGTTAGCCTTTTTCTAAAAAAGATAGCTGCTTGCTCCAATTCATTAATATTGACTCCATTATCTCCAGCTATTGAAGAATTTGATAAAATCATTGTCTTCTCCTGAGCATAAACGGCCTTTAAGTTGTTTAAGACCTTTATACTATCTGTGAGTGATCGTTGTTTTTTGTAAAGATTTGTTAAAGTTTTGTCAGTTAATACTTTATTGAGATAATCAATATTGTGTGTTACAGAAATGATCATTACATCATTTGTCGCACTTACCTGAATGCTAGAGGGAGTTATTTTTGCAGATAATCCCTGGATAATTAATGTGCTTTTACCTTTGGGGATTTGAGCGATTGCTTCTCTCGTTATCTGAGCACCCTGTAGATAGATTGTAACATTTTTAATTTCTGAAGAAATTTCTTTTGGAGTTTCGGCGGAGATAGCGATTGATAATGCAATAATGCTTAAAGAAAGAATTGTTTTTTTCATAGTGGTATTTTTACAAAGGATGAGAAATATTCATTTATTCCATAATAAATCGGGAATTTTTTTTCCTCAATTCTGTCCTGCATTAGGCCTGCCGGCCTGATAATAATGGGGCAGAGCGTTTAAAAATGATCCGGTGGATCATTGTAGCGCCACCGTTGGTAAACCTTTGGTGGCCAAAGGAAGGAGTCAGCCTGTCGCGAGGGCGTGAGCATTGTCCTTGTTAGCATTTCGGGCCAATTTTTAAAACTGTCAATGAGTACTTTGTCATGTTTTATTCATTTCCTCCTTTATGGTGTTAACAACGCGATACCGGTTAAATCTGCTTTCCCGTTTTTCAGGAATTCGTAGGTCATCCGATCTGCCTGACAGTCAATAAACCGGATCCGTTTCAAACTTTTGTTTTTAAAGAAAGTGTTAATAAGCGTTGAATTCCGGAATGTCACCCTGGCAAACGCACAGTTTTCAAAATAGCAATCCTCCACTGCACCCTCGAAAACTATATCGGCAATATACATAGCATTAAAAGAGGTGCGATTCCACACAGCATTAGCAATTGTATTTTTCTCTAGGTCACCAGATTTAGCCACCACTCCGGTAAAGCCGCCGGATTTGAACTCCACACCGGTAAAATCGGCGCGAATGCTAAATCTCCGGTTATCAGGTGATATTATACATTTTCTGGAGCGGAGTCAGGGTAGAATTTTCTCATAATCAGCATGAGATTAAATAAATCTGATAAGGATCCATTGTTTCTTGCTTCGATATATGTCTATGTATAAGATAAAATCATATACTTGAAAGTAAATATAATATTAAAATTAAACCACCAATTAAAATAATTAGGGTAATAAACAATGAAAGCATTGATGAAGAAACATAAGAATTATTATTTAGCTGATTCTCATATTTTTTGAATTGAAGAAATGCTAAAATTGCTATTATTACTCCTAATGCTACCATAATTACTCCAACAATTGCTGAATATCCTTTTGATGACACACCTTTTGTCTCTAACAATAATGAAATTTCTTTGAGAAATAATGTAAATTTCACAA
>CAZKMH010000507.1:0-3231 GCA_964553395.1 uncultured Rikenellaceae bacterium
GACATAAGAAATGGTTGAAAGTGTTTTGCCGGTAATCTATAATAGAACAGTCAGGCTATCAGTCACTCTGACGGCCCTGCAATATAGTAAGTAAACGGTCATTAATTATTTCCAAGTATATCCGATAACTATAAGTCGAATCCTGGCTGGCAAGTGCAATAAGCTAAGTTGCTGACTATTCTCATTGAATGGATTTATTTAATCTGTAAATTACAAAGAAATGTCGAAGCCGAACTTATAATCTATGATCTCCCTTTTATGTTTGTTTACAATCCAACCTTTTTCTTTATGGCTTATATCGATAATCTCACTTGTTGAGGTATTTCTGAATCTTTTAGCAACTTCATCCAGAACACTTAATTCAGAGGCAGAAAACAAAGATGCATTGAACTCATGTTTTGGATTTGGTTTAAACCTATCTCCAATGCCGCCATCATGAAATAGAGTTGATATTATATCAAATTCATGGTTTCGAGCAAGGTACTCGTAAATACTATCATAGTTTTCAGGAACAGGACCCATGAGTATCGCTCTATATTTCATTCCACTCATAGAAAATCCGGATTTTTCATACATAACAAAGTCTGCATAGAAAAGTAGCTTATTTAATTTTGTCTTATAAGGGTTAAGCTTTTCTGCAAAAAATATTATCATCTCCGTAAACTTACCAAGGTCAGGTAATCTGAAACCAGTGAAATTATCAGCAACTGAGGCACCTACTAAATATTCTTTCAACTGGCCATCAAATTTTCGTTCTTTTTGCTCTTTAATAATTAATTCTAATCTGATTAAAACCTTTTCGAGAGATTTGCCTTCAAATGCAGTACTAAGAAGTAATAATTTTTTGAACTCTCTAGCATCTTTAATTAATTGAATGAGGCGGGAATTCGACAAGTTTGGGACCTCACCATTTTCATAGTTTCTATAACTGTTAGGCCCAAAGCCAAGTACTTCAGACATTTTGGCTGCAGATAATCCGTAGAACTTTCTCAATTGTTGTATTTCACCGGGGAAAGGAATTTTGTATTTTGATCTATATTGGTTATATAACTGGTTAAGATTTAAATCATCAAGTTCAGTAGTTGTGAATGATTCATTACTTTCTGCACATTTGAAATAATGATATACAACAAAAAATTCTTCCTTACGAAAGGAAAATGGTTTCTCTTCTTTACACAAAATCATCTCTTTACCTGTGTAGGGGCTTTTCATATTACCGGGTTTTTAATGGGAAATTCATTTTAAATTTTGCTCTATGGAAGGATATGCAAATGACAGGTTGGTTAGAAGAACCCATTGTGATTTTAATATATACTTCCTGCTTTTTAATATCCTTACCAAATACCCACATATTGCTTCCGCCATGTAGTTTTTCTTCTATTGGTCCTTCCGAATAATCTGTTGCTTTAAGTTTTTCAAGAATTATTTTCCTTTCTATTGGTCTTATGTCAAGATCTGCAAGAGCCTGAATGTTAGAATCTCTATCCGCACGGAATAGTACATCCCATATTTGCATTTTCCCTTTAAACTCAATTAAGAAGTTTTCAACCTCTTGTTTTGTAGCCATTATTTAATTATTTCAAAAATAGAACTATATTTCAAATAAACAACTATAAAGTTGTATATATCATATCAAATTGCGTAATTATGAATTTTAAAGTGGTGCAATTAATAATTATTCTTCTTAATTATGGAACGTAATGGATTATTTATTTAGCAATTCTTTTATTTAAAAGACCTCTTTAAAATTGTACACTTTGCTCCGGAATCAGTTGCACACTTTACTCCGGAATTAATTGTACAGTTTGGTCCGGAATATTCAACGAGCGTCAGTACGAAAGCGAGCGTCATGGGGTACAAATTATCCCGGAGCCAGATATTTGTCAAGGTGCAGGATTTTAATTGCGGGTAGATGCGTGTCCGGTTGCAAAGGTCATTACAAATTTGTCATGGGAGCAGGAGCAGGAGCAAGAGCAAAAAGCATGACACCTGTCCCGCGCATGCGGGAAACAACTTACCTTTTGTCGTGTTATAGGCTGGTGTTATTTTTTGTTCTTTATTAAGGATTCTACAGTTTCGATAAGAGTCTCAACCGGTTTGAAAAGGGGTAATGTTTTATCTTTATCAAAGTCATAGAAGTCGTTGTAGTCACCCTTTTGTCTCCAATCAAAAAGTTCGATAAATACCCTGCCCAATTCCTTGTCAATTATTACTGTCTTAATGAAGTGTAGAGTAAATTGGTGTTTCAGACCAGCATGGGAATTTACATTTATGTTATATTTATAAAGAAGCGCGGAAATCGCATAGAAACTCGAATAATAAAGCCTATTGATCGCAGAATTCCAATGCTCGTTTTTTGCGAGTAGTCTTGCAGCTTCAAGGGTCTCTTTTGAACTTTTTAGGCGATAACTTATGTAGTCCTGTTGTATTGACTTTGTCATATTCTGACGCCTTCTCTTTTAATATTTCTGTAAAGTGGGGTTACCCTATGTTTCGTATTCCAGATCTGTTTTTGATAAACGAAAGTAGAAAAGACCTCACCAGTCTCTATTTCGATATCAAAAAGATTATTCCGGAATGATCTTTCGATTTCAGTCGTAACTGGATAATCTGTTAGGATAAGAATATCCCAATCAGAATCTTTTTTAGCATCACCCCTAGCTCGAGAACCAAAAATTATCACTTGAGCCTTAGGATCTATTGCCATAATGCTAGTCTTTATTAATTTAATTATGTTGTTGTCTTTCTGGGTCATGGAGCAAAGCTACAAAAAAAATACATTGGCTGAAAGGGTTGCCACCACTTGCCAATAACGGCCCGGCAATAAAGAGGGCCGAGCGTTAAGTCCCGACATGTTATGTCGGGATAGCGAGGAGCCAGCTTGTAGGGGTGACGTGTTACACGACGCATGCCTCCGCGATGTTCTGCTATAAATCTTTTGTCTCCCATTTAAAATTTGGCTTGATAGACGTTAGGTGTTGTAGCATTTTTATTGTCCCGGTAAACGAGTTGCGCATGTGAGCGAGGGGTATATTGGCCGTGTTAGCCTTAGTGTTTTTTATAAGTTTATAATTGAATTTCAATAAGAAATTTTTTAAGGTCAACACCCAGAATTTGCGCAAGACGGTTTGTCTGTTTCGTTGTTTTGCTTTATTAGCTGCTGCGTAAAATCTTCTCCATCTTCCTACCTTTAGCCAACTCATCCACCAATTTGTCCAAATACCTAACCTG
>CAZKMH010000508.1:0-3229 GCA_964553395.1 uncultured Rikenellaceae bacterium
AAGTGAGAATATGTAATGCGCTGGCCGGGAGCTGTTTAGGACGGTGAAGCTGCCAGGACCAAATATACCGAAGAATTAAAGAAGGCTGCAGGAACATTGAGTTTATCACTGGATATCAGAGATACTCCAATTTATACTCCGGAAGAAGCTGACATGTGGCTGAATGAAGCAAAAGCAGGTAAGGTTGACGGATTATTTGTATTCCTTCTTGACCGCCAAGACCATGCCTGGCCTACAGCCAGAAAGTCAGCAGAGTCAGGGATTCCAACTGTAATTTTTTCTCCGCTTGGAACATCCTTTACCACCAATACGTCCGGACTGGCAGATAAAGCCGGTTCCGTCATATATTCAACAAATGATTTCAATCAGGCAATATATGGTCTGAAAATGCTGAAAGCAGGAGCTCGCATGAAACGTTCGAGGGCTGTTGTTATAGCCGGAAAGGAAAGAAGAGAAACATTACTGACTTCAGACACAGGTATAACGTTACAATATATACCGGCCGATACTTTCATAGACATCTATAATTCTATGCCAGTGAGTGCAACGGTTACTAAAATGGCAGATGATTACATAAAAAACGCAAGAACGATGAAGCTTGCTACCCGTCAGGATGTTATTAACGGGATAAAAAGCTACCTGGTTGCCGGCAAGATCCTTGAAGATGAGAAGGCAGATGCCATTTCTATGGATTGTCTTGGTGCTCTCGGTAAAATTGATGTAAGCCTGCCATGTATATCCTGGTCAAGGATGAATGATGATGGTATTCCGGCAGCATGCGAAGCTGATACCGGATCAATAGCTGCACACATAATTGTTCAATACCTGTTCGATCGTCCCGGATTTCAGCAGGATCCGGTCGCTGACACTTCAGATGATACATTGATTGGTGCTCATTGTAACTGCCCCACACGTCTTAACGGATTCAACAATCCGCCGGAACCTTACGACCTGATCCATCATCATGGTAACAGGGATGCAGTACCCAGAACCATCTGGAAAATTGGTCAAAGGATTACACTCCTTGATTTCTTCCCGTCAAAGGAAAAATCACAGCTTCTTTTCTCCACCGGTTCAGTTGTGGATAACTTAAGTGTACCACCTTCGGGGGGTTGTGTGGTTTCGGTCAAATATAAAATGGATGGTGGACAGGAAGTGCTTTCTTTCCCGGGTATGCATCAGCTTTTCTTTTACGGAGATTATAAGAAAGAATTGAAAGACTTCAGTCAACTCTATAACTTTGAAGCAAGGATAGTCTGACCCGTTTGTGTAGTTTTTATTGCTGAAACGAAGAAAATCAATGGGGTTTTATGTATGATTCCTGATACTCATTTTATATTGTAACACACAACAGACTCAAAAATACTGTCTGTGTTATACATGATCTTGAGGATGACTTTGAAGAACTTATTAAAATTAACCTAAAACAGGAGGTCTGATAATGTGTAATTTATGCAGTAATGAAGAACATGAAATACCACGCAGAGATTTCATCAAAACGGTGGGCGTATCGGTAGCCGGTCTCTCTTTAGGGGCAGGCGGAATTATGAGAGCATCTGAAATAGCTGGTACTTCCCCATACGAAAAAGTGAAAAAGACAGCTGTGATCAGGGGTGCATTTTTGTACCCACCGACTAATAAGTTAGATGAGGAAGGATACTACAGCTGGCCCGGATCTGACTTTAAAGCAGAAGAGAGGCAGAAACAGTATATGGCCAGGTTTAAGGAAATTGAAGGCAAACTGGGCATTCGTATCGAAATGGATTTGAAACCACTTGACCTTAATACTGATGTGGACAGGTTCATTGCAGAGACAAAGGGCACAAAACCGGATGGGCTGTTGCTTATCCCTTTTAAGAAGGCACCCAGTGGTGATCAGGTTATGAAGATCATAAACGAGACAAAGATCCCGGCAGTTGTCCTTGCTACATTAGGGGTTCTTCTTATCGGACAAATAAAGCAGTTTAGTGATCATAATGGAGTTTATATGATCAATTCTCTCGATAATCTGGATGCTGTAGAAAATGGTTTGAAAATGATAAAAACCCGTGTCTGGCTTCAGAATGCACTGATTGTCAATATCGGCGGGGCAAATATTGCTGAGACAACTGTTCCTTTCCTGGGAACTACAGTCAGGAGAATACCACATCAGAGATTCTACGATTATTTTGCAAATACTATAGTAAATTCTGATGTTAAGGCATTAGCTAATAATTATATGGCTAAGGCGATTAAGATATCTCAGCCAAAAAAAGAAGATATAATTGAATCGGCCAAGAGTTATTTTATATTTAAAAAAATACTTACAGAAGAGAAAGCTGATGCTCTGATGATGGATTGCCTGCCCGGATTAAAGGTCCCTCATAAACATGTGCCACCATGTATGGGATACATGAGCCTGAGGGATGAGGGTATAGCTATGGGTTGTGAATCTGATCTTGACGCAACACTCTCCATGATGCTCTTGCAGGATCTGTTCGGCAAGCCCGGATTCCAGCATAATCCTTCCTATGATACCGAAAATGATTGCTATTTCTGCGCTCACTGTACTTCAGCATCAAAAATGAATGGAGTGAACGAGCCTTCAGAACCTTTCGAACTTATGAGTCATGCAGAAGCGGGTTGGGGAACTGTACCCCGGGTACATTTTAAAGAAGGTCAGGAAGTGACTATTGCCAAGTATCTGGCTAAAGAGGAACCGCAATTGCTTCTTTATTCAGGAAATACAATCAGTTGCCCGCCAATTCCCCCAACAGGTGCCTGCAGAACAAATGTTACTGCAACTCTTAATGAACTTGAAAAAGGTACAGATCTAAAAGGCCACCATTTGATAATGATCTACGGGAACTATGTAAAACAACTTAAAAGGTTCAGTCAGTTGTTTAATATTGAAGTTGTTGTTTAAATTTTTAAAACAATATTAAAATCATCTGATGGGGCTGTCTAAAATGCCCTATTCTGATCAGCCACCCCTAAATCCCCCAAAAGGGAACTTATTGATAAACAGATACATACAAGCCCCCCCCCCCCTTTAGGGGGGTTGGGGGCATTGCCATCAACCTAAGGAGTTTTGGGGACAAAAGTTTCCCCTCCTTTTGAAGGAGGGGTGGCCAGACAACGAAATCATCTGACGTGCAGAATATAAATGGTCTGGCCGGGGTGGTTGATTCAATTTTTTTTTATTACTTTTATTCTAATGGATAACAAACACCTCTTCAACCGAAAAAGT
>CAZKMH010000509.1:0-3218 GCA_964553395.1 uncultured Rikenellaceae bacterium
CGGCCGGAGATGACGGCCAGCGTGCACGGCACGACGGCCTGGACGAGCAAAACGACCCCGGCGGCGACGAGCGCGGCCTTCGGAATGCGGAAGCGGATTTTGTTCATGCTTCGATCTCCCGCAGACGATGATATTTCCGGCTGGCGGCGGATGTCAATGATCTTGAGCGGCGCAGCTGACGGCTCAATCGGTTAACTGAAGTGAGCTACGATGGCCCCGAATCTGCGAACATTCCTTGACATGACCCAGACCCGTCCCGGGTGAGCGAGATCTCGGGCGGGGACTGGACGTCAAGGTCCGCCTGCAGCGGCACGCCGGCCAGGACGGGCTCGTTGTCGACCCACACCGAGCCCGTGTAGTTCGTCATGTCATAGGCGATCCGGGCCCGGTGCCAGCGCCCGAGGAAAGTGTCCGACGTCGCGCTCTTCGTTTCAAAGTCGACTGATTATCTCCCTGATCACCCGAATACAGATGTCTCTGAGTTCCATGAGCCCTGGCTCTTCTACGCTTTCAAGTGCCTTGATGCGCTCTATATAGAGGGCCGTTAGTACGCGCTTCCCTCGAACCCAATCTTCATCCGATTTTATATCTGGTATGATCTCTTGTATCTCCGTCATAGTGACCGGATATTCCTTTGCCGAGGGGAAAAGGTGGAGATACTTCTTAAGCAACTCCAAGAAGGTTGCCGGCTTCTTCGTCAGGAACCTGCCCAGCGCTATTCTCAACTCTTCGTCGAGCGCGCCACCTCCAAAGAAGCCAAATAGCCTGAAGGCCGATTCCGCCAGAAGCTCGTCGCCGGCATTGACAGCCTTGTAGAACGAACCGTTCTCGAGTAGAGAAAGGAATGCGGCCTCCCGATTTCCTAGCTGCTGAACCGATGGCCTTTCGGTGATTGTCGATAGAAGCCGCTGGGCATTTTCCTCGGTTGGGCAGGATTCAAAGGTATCTGAGGCTCGTTTCACCTCATCCCAGTTGATGGCTTCCTCTATTTGGCTCTCCTGTTCTGCCTCTATTCCCTTTGCATACGCCCTGAGCTGCTTCTCGAAAATAGAGTTGCCCAGACTATCAATACCCTTCGAGATGTCTCCGATCAGGGCTAATTGATAAACGATTTCTTTCCAATCTCGCTCTTTTTCCAGGACCTCGACAAAGACATGAGGCTGTCGATTGAAGAGCTTCGCAATCCTGTCCGCGAGTATCTCGCTGTTCGCGCCGCTACCGCAATGGATGACCATATGAACTAGGATCTCGGCTTTTTTTCTATCGACTTCAGCAAAGTGGTTATCCATGAGCTCATTGAGAATGCTCTTCTCCAGAACTCGCCCCTCGCGGAGCCTCTGTTCATAGATGCCGATCCACAGGCAAATGTCCATAGATCTTACTCGTTCATAATTAGGGACCGGGTCGTGGAGAAAAACTTCTATATCATTGAGTCTCTTCTCGTGGTCTGCCTGCAAGGAAAAGGCATATTTCTTGAGCGTATTATCGAATTTTGAGGTGCCAACCCTCGAGAGTCCCGGAGAGAAGGCCCCCCAATCCTGAGAAATCATTCTTATGACGGTTTGCCATTCGTCCGTCCTTTCCAATTCCCTAACGAATATTCTCGGCTGCTGATTAAAGATATCAATGATCTTCTCGCTTATGGAGCCTTGGCACCGGTGTAGGTGAAGGAACAAGTAGATCGCTATTTCTATCTTCTTTTCATCGATCTCTTGATTGAGTGTACCAAAGAGCTTGTCCACATAGAGATTCCTGCCGCCCGCCAGTCCCCGAGCGGCTGTCTTGAGATCTGCATCCAATATTTTTCCGCAAAGATTCCGCTCGGCCCTTATTCGGCTGAAGTTCGCCACGGGATCTTTGAGAAAGGCCACAAGCAGATCCTCTTCCTGATCTTCTCCTGCCCTTAACGAAACGCCCTGATTCGAGGGGTACTCGACTTGAGCCAATGATAGAGTCAGCAGGATAACGGTTGCCGATAGTATCATTATCTTCCTCATTAGCGCGCACCTGGCGGGATTGGACCGGTGGTGAAAAAATAATCTTCGATCATATTGTAAAAGCTTAGCATTCCAAACACGAAGGCTTCAGCTGCCTCCCTTCGTTTTCTAATCTCCTCCGGACTCAATGCTGGTTCAAGGCTGCCGCCAACGACCCTATATTCGGAAGTGACATAAATGCAGTCAATGGGGTCCCCTAACACGAATTCCAGGTATACCATAAGATACATAGCGTCCTGTGTCGTCCTGATGCAGCCATTCGTTTTGGTTTTCAGCCCCCTTTTGCCGCCCGCGTGAACGCCCATGTCATAAGCGATCTTTCCTTCTTTGTTTATGGTTCGAAATGAAAAGAACCCATAGTAATCGATAGAATCGTCGATGCTGTCATCTAAGTGCTGATTGTAGCCGTAGCATGGAAACCAGCCTAGCTCAAATGTCTCTTTCCCTTTTGCTACGTCATTATGTGCAGAGAAGGTCCCCATAAGCACGCCGCTTCCGGAATATGCATAGAGCTGTCCTGAATACTGACTGAATATCAAATAACTGCGCCCGTCTGGATCTAAATAAGTTAAGGGATTATTTCCACAATAAGAATATAGATTCCAACGCTGGGGACTATCCATGGCCGCGCCTCCAGGGATCACCGGATCCACGCTCAAGAACCTATACAGGCTCCTGTCGTAATACCTCGCGCCGAAGTAATCGAGGTCCGATTCCGCGTCCCGCTGCTTTCCCGAGAACTTGAGCGCGGGATCATACGTCGTGACCCACGTCTTCTGAATCCCCCCATACGGCTCGTGGGCCACCGCGTAGACGACCGTCCCGGAGCTGTCGGTCACGATACGGGTCGAGTTGATCTGGTCGGAGGCGTAGTAGAAGAGCTGAGTGCCCGTGTACTCGGCAACGAGCTGGCCACCGAAGTAGATGTAGTCGCGGACGAGCGCCCCGGCAACGTCGTATTCCGCGAGGAGCCGACCGTCGTAAGCGTAAATATAGAAGGCCCCGCTCACGGGCACGCCGGACATGAGCTTGGCATCCTCCATGCCCTCGGAGGACCCGCTTCGGACCGGGCCGGCCGCCGGCTTCGAGCTCCCCGGCCCGCTCCTCCCGGCCGGGCGCCTCGTCTTGCCCTCCTTCTCGTTATCCCAGCGCTTCTGACGCCTGGACTCCGTCTCGCGATCCCTCGAGGGGGCGGCCCCGCTTTCCGTCTCCCCCGCCTCT
>CAZKMH010000510.1:0-3205 GCA_964553395.1 uncultured Rikenellaceae bacterium
AAATCGACAGGCTCATAAGGAAATATGGTTACAAAGGAACTCCTGCAACGCTCGAATCGCTGAAACAGAATGAAGAGCTGCAAAAGAACCTGAGTGCTGCTGCCCATCTGATACATGGCAGCTCCGAGGGCAGGTTTTCAATTACATATTGTCCGGGACACCTGACACAGGAACAAATTGAATCAGTAAACTTTAAATACTTCGATCTTAATACCGCTCTTAAAAAATACAATCCTGAAAAGCTGAAAGACGGATTGAACAGGTTGCCTGACGGAGAAGAGATCTTCTATATTTCAAATCCGGCAACCGGATTGTGGAGCTCACGGGAAAGATTGAAATAAATTCAGAACAAACAGTTTTCCGGATGATCAATTGGGGTATAATAGGATGCGGGAATGTGACTGAAGTGAAAAGCGGACCCGCTTTCAGTAAAGTGAAGGGCTCCCGGCTGATAGCCGTTATGAGAAGGAACCCGGCTCTTGCAGAGGATTACGCAAGAAGACACAATGTTCCGAGGTTTTATTCTGATGCAAAGGACCTGATCAATGATCCGGAAATAAATGCTATATATGTTGCAACTCCCCCGGGAAGTCACGCTGAGTATGCAATAAAGGCAATAGAAGCCGGCAAACCGGTATATGTCGAAAAACCTATGGCCATTAACTATGGTGAATGCAAAAAAATAATTAAAGTATCCGAAAAGCATAAAATACCTGTTTTTGTCGCCTATTACAGAAGAGGTTTGCCTGGTTTCCGTAAAGTGAAAGAACTGGTTGAGAACGGCGCAGTGGGCAAAGTGAGGTATGTCATGATCCAGTGTTTCAAGTCACCTTCGAAAGACGAACTTGAAGGTAAGCCATCGTGGAGGGTGGAACCGGAGATATCAGGTGGAGGGCACTTCTTCGATCTCGCTTCGCATCAGCTTGATTACCTTGATTTCCTGCTGGGGCCGGTACAAAAGGTCAAATCGGTTGTTCTTAATCAGGGAGGGCTCTATGAAGCTGAAGATTTTGTTTCGGCACTATTCGAGTTTCCTGACAATATAGCCGGATCAGGTACCTGGTGCTTCAGCGCTTCACCCGAGAATAACAGCGATATAATTGAAATCAAAGGTGATGCAGGTATGTTGAGATTTTCTGCATTCAGCTTTGAACCGATAGTTCTTGTAAACAAGGAAGGCCGGACCGAAATGATAAACGAGCGGCCTGAACATGTTCAGTATTATCTTATTGAGCAGATTGTCAGGGAACTGAATGGTGATGGAAAGGCTGCTTCCACCGGGATTACAGCAGCAAGAACAAGTTGGGTGATGGATGAGGTGGTAAAAGAGTATTATAAGAAGAAGTAGGTGCTGGGTGCTGGGTACTGGGTGCTGGGTACTGGGTGCTGGGTGTAAGGAAAAAAAACCAGGACCCAGGACCCAGGACCCAGGACCCAGGACCCAGGACCCAGTACCAAGAACCGGGGATCGGGAATCAAGAAACGATTGTAACATAACAAATATTAATACAACTTACAAAACATGAACAAATTATCAGACATTGGATTAATCGGATTGGCAGTTATGGGTGAGAATCTGGTGCTCAACATGGAGAGTAAAGGATTCCAGGTGACTGTATTCAACCGTACCACCAAAAAAGTGGATGATTTTCTGGCTGGCAGGGCAAAAGGAAAAAACATTACCGGGGCTCATACAATTGAAGAACTTGTAAAATCACTGTCACGGCCAAGAAAGATAATGATAATGGTAAAAGCAGGAATCGCAGTTGATGAAATGATCAACACTCTTATCCCCCACCTTGAAAAAGGTGATATCATTATTGACGGTGGCAACACTCATTTTCCCGATACCAACAGGAGAACGGCTTTCGTTGAGAGCAAGGGACTTCTTTATATCGGTACAGGAGTTTCAGGTGGCGAAGAGGGCGCTCTCCTGGGGCCATCGATAATGCCCGGAGGTTCCAAAGCTGCTTGGCCTGTGGTTAAACCTATTTTCCAGGGAATTGCAGCCAAAGTAGAGGATGGTTCACCCTGTTGCGACTGGGTTGGAGAAAACGGGGCTGGACATTTTGTAAAGATGGTTCACAATGGGATCGAATATGGTGATATGCAGCTTATTTGTGAAGCATACCAGGTAATGAGGGATCTTCTGGGGATGAATGCTGATGAAATGCATAAGGTCTTTAAAGAATGGAACAAGGGTGAACTTGACAGCTATCTTGTCGAAATCACAAGAGACATACTCGCATTTAAGGACGAAGATGGGAAACCACTTGTGGATAAAATTCTTGACACAGCCGGACAGAAAGGCACCGGAAAATGGACCGCTGTTTCTGCTCTCGACCTTGGTATTCCTCTTACTCTTATCGGAGAAGCAGTATTTTCAAGATGCCTGTCAGCAGTTAAGGAAGAAAGAGTGAAAGCTTCAAAAATACTTAAGGGACCGGCCAAATCATTCACAGGTGACAACACAAAATTCATCAACGATCTGAAGGAAGCGCTCTACGCATCCAAGATCGTTTCCTATGCCCAGGGTTATGAATTAATGAGAGCTGCTGCAGAGGAATATAAATGGGAATTAAACTATGGAGGTATTGCACTCATGTGGCGCGGAGGTTGTATTATCAGGTCTGCTTTCCTTGGGAAAATTAAAGAAGCATTTGTTAATAATCCGGCAACAACCAACCTTCTGCTCGATCCGTTCTTTATGGCAACAGTCGATAAGGCACAGAAGGGATGGAGAAATGTCGTTTCGGCAGCAGCATTAAATGGCATCCCGGTCCCCGCAATAGCCTCAGCTTTAGGATATTTCGATGGTTACAGGTGCGAAAAGCTTCCTGCCAACCTGCTTCAGGCACAGAGGGATTACTTTGGGGCCCATACCTACGAGCGGATCGACAAACCGAGAGGTCAGTTCTTCCACACCAACTGGACAGGAAGGGGAGGCACTACTGCTTCCACAACATATAATGTTTAAAACTGAAATTAATAATAACTAAAACAAATCTAACCTTTCAATTATGTCAGAAGAAAAATTCAGTAACTACAGATGGACGGTCTGCGCGCTGATCTTTTTTGCAACGACTGTCAACTATCTCGACCGGCAGGTCATCGGTATTCTGAAACCTCTGCTTGAATCTGATCTGGGAAGTGGCGAAAAAGACTATGCACACATTATTATGGCCTTTCAGCTCTTATATGGCGT
>CAZKMH010000511.1:0-3204 GCA_964553395.1 uncultured Rikenellaceae bacterium
GCGAGCAGAGAGGGGGACGCAAGGGGGTGAGTACGTGTGATCCAGAAGCAGAGAGAGCCTGTCCCGACCACAGGTCGGGAGGGACGCAAGGGGGTGAGTACGTGTGATTGAAAGGGGAAAATAAGGGGGCGGATTCATGAAAGTTTTATTAGGATAAACAATAAAAGAGGGGTAGATTGAAAAAACACTAATAATTTAGTAAATACATCATAAATTATGAGGGTATACGATTAAAAATATACATAAATTACTGTTTTTAACCTCTTAAAATAGCAGGTATAAAGAAAATATAGTATTATTGTAATGAATTTTTTGATTTCAATAATAAAACTTTTAAATATGCAAATGGGAAAGATGTTTTATATGAACCTGGCAGGATTGCTTATACTTTCATCAATACCTCTGCATGCACAGAATGAACCAGGCGATTCAAACTTCAGTATTAGTACTGATTTTTATTCCAGTTTTGTTTTTCGTGGTACAAAGTTAGGTCAGGGTCCATCTGTGCAACCTGACTTTAAATACATTAACAGAGGACTGACAATCGGTGTCTGGGGCGCTTTCGATTTCAATGGATATTCCGAAGCAGATCCTTATCTTTCCTATACATTCAAGTCAGGTTTCAGTTTCGGTTTAACTGATTATTATTTAACCGGGTTACCTGTGTTTGATATTTCTGATACATCAGGCAGTCATGCTCTTGAAATCAATGCAGGTTTTGTAAACGGAGGATTGAGTCTGAATGCAAATTATATAATCAATGAGGCTGGCGGAGCAGGTTCAGCCGGTGGTGACATGTACTTCCAGGTTGAATATTCATTCGGGGATTTCAGCCTTTTCATTGGAGCAGGGGATGGCTGGCACACAACAGATGGAAAATTTAATGTATGCAATATAGGTCTGGGTTCAACCAGACAAATCACTGTTTCGGAAAAATTTTCCATTCCGGTTTCCGGACAAGTAATCCTTAATCCTGAGAGGGAAGAGCTCCACTTAGTTGTAGGATTTTCGTTTTATTAGACCTCTTCTTCTTCTTCAGTGTAAGCTTTAATAACAGTCTCCTGGTCAGTTACAATTGTTATAGCCGGTAGTTTTGTCTGTTTAGATTTAAGACAGTTCTTTAAACTGTTTTCTGTATTCAGATGGAGAAAATCCGGTAATTCTCCTGAACTGTTTGTTAAAATGACTGATGTTATTAAATCCACTGTCGAGACCAATTTCTAATATGCTCAGGTCAGGATCCTTTAATAATTTACATGCAAAGTCAACTTTAATATGATTCAAATATTCAAAAACAGTCTTACCCATATTCATTTTAAAAAACCGGCATAAAGAGCCTTTAGCCATATTTACCACTTCTGCAAGATTACCCAGATCTACATTTTCACGGTAGTGACTCATTAAGTATTCGTGGATAACTGAAATGCGTTTGTTCCCGATATTCAGACGCTTTTTAAGATAATCTTCGCTTGTAAGGTGAATATTTGTTTTACTCTTACCGATAATGTTCATCAGATTAAAAAAATTAAGCACCCTTTCAAAACTATTCATATACGGCAACTGGAGCATTATCTCACTCACTTCATTTAGAGTATGACCTACGATTTGGATACCTCTCTCTGATTCTGCTATTGCTTGTTTAACATGTTTAAACTCGGGTAACCTCAATAATTGTTCACATAAAACGGCCGGTGAAAACTGCAGAAATACCATTTCAAGGAACCGGTTTGATGGTGTCCATGATTCTTTATCAGCAATCCAAACATGCGGAAGATTCCGTCCAATAAATACAAGATCTCCCGGCTGAAATTCTTCGATGGAATCGCCAATAATTCTTTTCCCGGTTCCTTCAGTGATAAAGCTTATTTCAAAATTATTGTGATAATGCCATGCACTTTTTTCAAGATTGTCCTGAAAAATTCCTATGACAAAAGATTCATCTCCTTTTACACCAATTTTTTCTAACAGGGCTGTCATTATGATATATAATATGCAAGATAGAGATAAAATGTGAATTTAGCATCATAAATAGTAAAAATTGGATTAGATTTTCACAGATTCATGTCGCAACTTTATTGCCATTATAAAACACTTTTGGGGAATTTTAACAGGGATGATGGATTTACTTCAGAAACTTCTTGAAACAGTGGAAATTGGCAAAGTCGATAAAAAATCCCGCTATCCATCCCGGTTAAAAGGACAGGATGGTTCTTATGAGCTTACCCTTATGGCCATCAATGAAGGGATTAGCCCACGGCAAATACTGGAAGAAGCATTGATCCCGGCAATGGGGAGAGTGGGTAAGAAATTTTCGGAGAGGCAAATTTTTGTTCCACAGATGTTAATGTCTGCAAAGGCAATGGGAGCTTCTATGGTTCAGTTAAAGCCATATTTTATATCGGGTGCTGTAAGAACCAAAGGAACCTTTATTATTGGAACAGTAAAAGGCGATTTGCATGACATTGGCAAAAACCTGGTTTCCATGATGGTTGAAGGAGGCGGTTGGTCCATCATTGATTTAGGTGTAGATGTCGGATCGGAACGGTTTATAGAAGAATTGGAGAAAAATCCCGGAGCAGTAATCGGACTTTCGGCTCTTTTAACAACTACTATGGATAGTATGAAAAAGATAGTTGCAGATATCAGGACAAAGTCCGGAACAACCAAAATTCTGGTAGGCGGAGCCCCCGTGACGCAGGATTTTTGCAATAAGATAGGCGCTGACTTCTATTCACCTAATCCCCAGGGTGCGGTGAACTGGCTGGATCATCTTTTTATAAATTAAGTTCAATAACTGTTACTAAAAGACATAATATCAATGACTAATCTGAAAAATAAAAGCCTATGGAACAATTCACCTATCCCTGAAAGTCAAGCTTAATCAGAATGATATTCTGATGTTTTCTAAATTATTAACCTCTAAGATTCTATAAGTCTGATTGTTGTTATTTTGTAATATTTTAAAACTTAAACTATGAGAGAAAACTATCGTCTGATGCAAGCATTCCGGATGAATGATTGTTCCAGACTAAAAATTTTGAAAAGGATCATGCTTATTCTCTTTATGATCCTTAATTTCAATTTGCCGGGAACTAATGTCTATGCTGACAGCAGAGATCTGAATATCTCTGATGATCAGCAGCAAGTTCGGGTAAGTGGTACTATTGTAGATGAAAATGGTAGTCCATTACCCGGCGTGAATGT
>CAZKMH010000512.1:0-3202 GCA_964553395.1 uncultured Rikenellaceae bacterium
GCAGCTGTAACAGCTGCAGCGATTAAATTCAAGGTTATGATATCCGGATTTACAACACCTTTACCTATGGTTGCAGCTACTTTAAGCGGAAAAATCAAAAATGCAAGAAAATTGAAGGTCGCTGCAAGTCCTACAGCAGCTATTGGTGACAAAACCTTTGTTGAAACGACTGTTGCAATAGAGTTTGCCGAGTCATGAAAACCATTTATAAAATCAAATATTAAAACGAGAGTTATTACGATAACTAAAAATGTCATACAATCGAGATTCAATGATTAACACTGAGTTATTAATATTTGCCATTTATTAATTAAGAAATGATCTCTAATCTCAGTTAGTCCGATCCAAAAATAAAAACTATGCTGCTGATAATCTGATTTTTATTGTTACGTTTTTGTTACAATTTGTATTTAATAAAAATAACTATATGCCTTGGCATATTATTGATCAATAGTTTATTGCAGTTAATTGTATCTTTTAATCTCTTTAGGTAAATGCCGGTTATTTTTTTGTTATAATTACCATAAATCCAGGTTCAAAGCACTTTTTCGATGTTTCAGATTATAAACCATTTGTAGTATCAACCCCCCAACCCCCCAGAGAAGATGGTTGTCCGCACAACGCGTTAAATATGGCAGAGATAGAACTCAATGTTTTGAATAATCAATGCTTAGGAATGAGAATAAAAGACATTAAAACCGTAAAAGAGGAGGTAGCTGCCTGGGAAAATGATCGAAACAGGATTGATAAAAAAATCAACTGGCAATTTACATGTTCTGATGCACGAGTTAAATTACAACGACTTTATTCGTCATACCATTGTTGACTTGACACTAGTCTATTTTTGACTGGCGACAGCCTGTTCGACTTCTTTTATATCTTTTTTAAGTTCTTTATTATAACCTATACCCTTTTCGTCAGCTTCTTTTAAAATTATTAGTGCCTCATCATATTTGCCAGACTTGTGCAATGCCAGTCCTTTCATCCAGAGTAAGAAATCTCTGTTAGGATCTATTTTAAGACCTTTCTCAGCTAATTCCAGGCCTTCTTTTATATTAATCCCCGATCTTATTAATACCACACTGAGATTAAAGATCCGGTTAAGATTTTCAGGATCAAGATAGTAGGCTTTCCTCCAATGTTTCTCTGCTGCAATTGTATCCTTTCCCCATAAATACACATAACCAACAGCAAACTCCTCAGTTGATTCAGGATAATTATGTTTTTTTACATAAGATCTGAGCTCAGAAATACTCTTCTCAGCAGCTATGGTATCTCCCAGCATAATATTACTACTACACTGATAATCAAGCATCCACGCATTATCTGGATTAACCTGTAATCCTTTTTCACTGATTCTTTTTGCCTCTTCCGGCTTGTCAGCCAGCAACAAAGCTTCGCAATAAGATCTGTAATATCTGTCATATTTCCAATCGCTGCCCCTTTCCAGGCTTATTTCCTCAACTTTCTCAAATGCTTCAATTGCCTTGTCATACATTGCTGAAAAATTATAATAGGTAACTCTAAGGTCAAACCATAATAACCTGGATTCTATTCCAGCCTTTTCGAGTAAATTACAATACCGTATTATATCTCGCTGGTTTGAACTAATATAACAAGCATACCACATTCCCAACCAATATTGATATCTTAAAGGAAGTCGGTCTTTAGTGTTATATGCTTTTTGAGTCCATGATTTACTTTGTTCAAACTGATTATTAAAACTATGAGCAAATGCTATGTAAAAAGAAGCAAAAGTAAAAGTTGAATCAATCTCCAATGCTTTTTTTAAAGATTTGACGGCAGACTCATATTCCGAAGTTAAAATCAGATTCACTCCTTCAATAAAATATCTGAATGCTTCGGCTGAATTTGGATAAGCCTCCCTAAAATCATAATCGGCTTTTTGCTCAAGCGATTTGATTTCGAGATAGTCTTTTAATTCATTACATAATGAATCTGTCAGGGCAAGATATTCTGAAGATTTTAAATCGCCTTCTACCTGATTGGTACAAATAATATTCCCATTTTTTGTGTCAATTAAATTTGCCAGTAATCGATATTTACCTCCTATTCCCTGAAAACTTCCTGATATATAGGTCTCCGCCCGGACTTTTTCAGCAACCTTTTTAGCCTGTGAGGGCAACATCCCTGCAGTATAAACCTGATCCATACTTTCCATCACTTCAAACATGGTTTGATCATCACGCACGGCCAATTCGGATGACCCACCCAGGCCATTAATAATAAGTGAAGAGATGCCTCTCTGGAACCAATTCAGCGTAGTATCTCCGGTAAGGTTTTCAAATGGCATCACAGCAATAGAAATCCTGCCATCTGCATCCCTTATTTCTTCAAATTTATCCCGTTTGAATATTTTCGGGTATAATAATATTCCTGCAACTATTACAAATGCAATTATAGCAAGTATTGAAAGTAATTTGTTATTAGTTGAAATGGCAGGTTTTTTTAATTCTGCCCTTTTCTCATCTATGACGGTTTCTTCAAATGTAACTCTGTCCTTAGTTTTTTCTTTCACCACCTGAACTGGCTCCGTCTTCATTCCAAGAATGATCTCCTTTATTCCATGAGCCACCTTGTTTATCTGGTCACGATAAAATGTTTTATTAAGGTTGTCACCAGGATGATCTTCATTGGAAAGTAAGGGTCTGTTTACACCTGATGCTGTTTTGTATACAAAATCCATTGCCCGCAGTACACTTCCTGTTTCCTTTTCAAATAGCTTCACATCTTCAGATTCCAAATCGTGTATCCGAACAGGAAATATCCGACCGGCGACATTACCACTCCTCAACCTGACATCCTTCCCAAAACGATCATTTTCTGCCATATTAATAAATGCCAGAAACTCATTTTGCCATGCATAGCTGTTAGGATCGCAATAGGTCTGAGACAGAACTGGTATAAATATGAGGCAATTCAGTTTTCCCTCAAGACTCTTGTCAACATTATGTGTCTCCTGAAGACGGTCATGCGGATTTTCATCGAAATAAACTGAGACATCCTCCTTAAATGTAGCTTCAAGCTCTGTCCTCAGTGCTTCAACAAATCTACTCACCCATTTGTCGCCTTTGTTGTCTTTCTGACGATAGCTGATGAAGATATCGTATTCGTAGCCCTGGATTATGCTGGCCATAGCATAAATATATTAGAGCACAATCATTTATCTTGTGCATATAGC
>CAZKMH010000513.1:0-3197 GCA_964553395.1 uncultured Rikenellaceae bacterium
TTATTTTCCTCCGGGAATATTTCACAATCGGTTTTGGCAGCAGGACCGGAGCCGGATCCTGAACCGGAGGCTTGATAACAGCCGGTTCAGTTTTTTGCTGATCTGGCTTGCGCCCCAGAATACGGTTTAAAATATTTTTTCTGTTGTTCCTCTGATCCTGTTCAGGAACTGTTCCAACAGGTCCAGGTGCAGGTACAGGTGGAGGTAGGCTCGCTGTCAGGGATTCCGGAACATATGCCTGTACTCTCCTGACCAGAATCTCTTTTTCATCATAATTTTTAACCTCAGAGAGGTAAAAAACTCCCTCACTGGTTGCGACATAAAGCTCATTTTTGTATTTGAATGCCGATGAAAGGTTGCCTTTTAGCCCCTGAAAAATCCCGTAATTCCTGACCGGCAGGTTAAGATCGGCTCTCGTCAGACCATACTGATGCGAAAGCCATAAACCTCCCGAATTGTCAGAACCAATTGCAAAAACCTCATCATCAGGCAATTCATTCTGGTTATTGATTGTAAACAGCAGGTTCCGGCTTGATTTGTCAACAACCACAGCACCTCCTTCGAGTGTGGAAAAAGCATAAGCGGTGTCGCCCAGTGCAATACCTTCCGATAACAAATTTCCTTTCAGGTATCCCTCATCCCTAATCTCGTAACTTATATACTTCATACCATCAAATAGAGAGAGGCTGCCATCTCCAAAACCAACAAGAACGAGTGCCGTACTGTATGGAAGAGAAAAGAGAACATCGGTTTTTTCAGTGAGATAACCGGAAACAATCGGGAAAAGTGTATCGCTCTGGAGCCTGTGAAGCCCTTTATTCAATACATTTATAAAAGTATTTTCAGGTGTCACGAGCATTCCCGTAAAAGGGTAAAAGGGTCTTGCCTCCAGCCTGAATTCAAGCTTTCTTGTTTCAAGATTATAACGGCTTACAGACTGTTCACTGTAAAGCCATACGTCCAAACCATCAAAAATGATCCTGGTAATAACTCCCGGCCTGACAGAATCGCCTGACAATGAAATGAATTTGTAAAATCCAAGCTGATCCTTCTCAATATATCCGAAGTTATTGTCTCCCCCGATATAAATTTTTCCGTCGGCAGGATTTTTTTGCATTGTGTAGGGGATCATCGGGGTCTTTATTGTAAGCCAGTCCTGTCCGTCGAACGTGGAGACACCTTTGCGGTTTGCAAAGAGCATTACCTGGTTCTCATCCTGACAGATAGCCCAGTTCTGGTTTTCTACATCCCGGCTCTGGAAATAGTGTGTAAGAAGTGGAGACCCCTGCTGCGCTATTGCAACCGGGACCAGCAGTAAGATAAAATACAGTAATACAAACTTTTTCATTGCAAAAAACGCCAGGCCTGCCTTTATATTTAATGCAGGGTAAATTTAAGTGAAAATTTCAAATATTATTTCACTATTATGCTCAATAGAAGTGCAAAAGGCAGTCGGGTAACGAAACTATCGACAAGATTCATGGTCAGGTGCAAAGAATTTACGATTTACTCAATAATTACAACGATCAGGTCCATTACATTAGTCAAAGTAGGGCCGGTGCGGATATGGCCTCCGGCTTTTTTAAAAAAATTATATGAGTCAAAATTATTAAGGTACAATTCAGGATCGACATTCGTTGATACTGCTTCATGGATGGTACCGGAATCCACAACTGCACCGGCTGCATCAGTATCACCATCGTTTCCGTCGCTGCCGGCTGCGAGCAATGTTATCCCCGGAATATGCTGCAGTCTGAAAGCTGCAGTAAGCGCCAGATGCTGGTTTCTTCCTCCCTGACCTAATCCTGTGACCTTTACAGTTGTCTCGCCTCCGAACAAAAGGCATATTGGCTTTTGTAAATTGCTGTTATTCTTATAATTATTTATTGTATCTATTATCGAAGAACAGGCATTTCCGGTTTCGCCTGAAAGGGAATCAGTAATTATAAAGCTTGTTAAATCCAGTTTTTCAGCTTCAATATTAGCTGCCTGAAGGGCAGATCTGTTGTTTCCGGCGAAAAAAGTGACCGTTCTGCGGAAAATCTCATCACCTGGTTTTGGAGTTTCAGGCCTGATTCCCTGTACACCATCATTAATATAATTCAACAATCCTGAGGGCATTTCATTTGCCAGCTGGTATTTCCCTATGACCGCAAGTGCATCAGCGAAGGTTGAATTATCAGGGACTGTCGGTCCTGATGCAATTATGTCGGGCGGATCGCCTATGACATCCGAGATGATAATGCTTATTGCCGAAGCCGGCCAGATATGCCTGGCCAACTGCCCTCCCTTGACCTTTGACAGGTGTTTTCTTACTGCATTGATCTCACTGATATCCGCCCCGCATCTTACAAGCATTGAATTAAGATGACCCATTTCTTCCGGAGAGGAGAATTCAGGATAATCGGCCAGAAGGGATGAACCTCCACCCGACCACAGACAAATCACAAGATCGTTCTCGCCGGCTTTGTCAGCAATCTGCAAAACCTCATTTGTTGCACTGTAACTATTCAGATCCGGTATGGGATGACCAGCTTCCGTAACCTTTAAAAATCTCAGTTTACAGGCATATCCGTATTTCGTAACAATGTGACCCTCCCGTATCCTGATACCGGGAATAGATTCCACATAATGAGCCATTGCCGAGCTGGCCTTTCCTGCACCTATTATATAAATGTTACCGGTTTTCTCAAGGTCATAGCTCAGATAACCAATCTTCAGCAATGACCCTCTGAGCGATATCAGATCGTTTATCAGCTTTCCCGGAAGGACTCCTTTGACACCTTCCATAAAAATTCGTTCGGCTGTTTCCTTTGCATTCATTTTATAATAAAAATAAGGATGCTATCCATACAAACAGAAACACAACTGATCCCATTACAATCGTGGAAGTTGAATATACTCTTAATGTAGTTTTGATATCCAGCCCGGCAAAGTTTGAAACAACCCAGAAATACGAATCGTTGGCATGAGAAGCGATCATGGAACCGGAGCCCATTGCAAGCATTGTCAGTATGCGGCCCCATTCTGAATCGAGTCCCAGCATCTGCATCATAGGCAGAACGAATGATGCAGTGGTGATAATCGCAACAGTGGATGATCCCTGTGCGGTTTTCATCAATACAGCAATAAGGAACGGGACAAGCAGTCCGATACCTGTATCTGCCAGTAACTTTCCTGCCTCCTCCCCGATCCCT
>CAZKMH010000514.1:0-3183 GCA_964553395.1 uncultured Rikenellaceae bacterium
CAGACATGATCCGTAAGCTTGCCCTCATTTCAGCTTTATTTTCGATTATTTTACCTGATACCCGCTCTCAGGAACCACTAAAGTACCAGCTGCCTCCCGATGAGATCGTAAGGATAGTTGATGCTCCGGCAACTCCCTTTGTATCGGTAAGTCCCGACAAATCTAATATTGTGATCATTGAAAGGCCTCCGATAATAACGATCAGTGAACTTTCACTTGAAGAATTAAGGCTCGGTGGACTCAGAATAAATCCTTTTACAAGTGGTCCCAGCAGACAGAATTTCAACAAAGGATATAGAATCATAAATATAGATGGGACTAATCAAAGGGAGATCAGCGGATTACCACCAGATCCGAAACTTGGTTCACCTGAATGGTCCTTCAATGGCAAAATGTTTGCTTTTACCAATACTGTTCAAACCGGGATTGAACTTTGGATCTGTGATATTGCATCGCTTAAAGCCCGCAAAATAGCAGACAATATAAATATGGTTTTCGGCAGTTCAGTCAGCTGGCTGCCCGATAACAGAAGCCTGATTTATAGTATTACTGATCCGGAAAGAGGAACAAAGCCTGAACGTACAACGGTTCCTGAGGGTCCTGTAGTTCAGGAAAACCTGGGTAAAAAGGGTCAGTCAGCCACATATCAGGATTTGCTTAAAGACCCTGTCGATGAAGCAATATTTGAGTATTTCGCAAAATCGCAGCTTATGCTTTGGAACGGGATTGGAAGGACCCTCATCGGGAAAACCGGAATGATATCCGGAGTGGCACCATCCCCTGATGGTAATTATTTGATGATCACCTTGTTAAGCAAACCATTTTCATATATAGTGCCTTTTTATAATTTCCCGACATCAACACAAATATGGGATCTCAAGGGTAATGTCATCAGGACGTTACTTGACGAACCGCTTGTCGAAAATGAACCGAGGGGTTATGATATGGTCCTTCCGGGTCCGCGATATTACAACTGGCGTTCCGATCAGCCTGCAACTGTTTACTGGGTTGAAGCCCTCGATGACGGGGACTATAAAATGGAAATGAAATACCATGACCAGGTATTCACTCTGTCGGCTCCCTTCTCAGGTTCTCCTTTGAAGTTCATTGCAACCGAAATGAGATTCCAGGGGATCACATGGGGGAGGGAAGATTTTTCACTGATTTCGGAAGGGCTGAGCAAAACCAGAATGCGGAGGGTAAGCTCATTTAATCCTGGTGATCCGCAGAACACGGTAAAAAAGATTCAGGAATTCAATGCTGATGATGGCTACAATAATCCGGGAAGATTTATGACTGAACCCAACTTATGGGGAAGGAATGTGCTGCTTTTTTCTGACAGGGGCAGATCTTTGTTCCTGACAGGCAGCGGAGCATCACCTGAAGGCGACCGGCCATTTATTGACAAATATGAAGTAGCAACAGGCAAAACTGCCAGGCTCTGGCGTTCGGAAGCACCTTATTATGAAACTGTCAGTTCCTGGCTTGACATTTCGAAAGGTTTGCTGCTTACAAGCAGGCAATCGGTTACCGAAGTACCAAACTACTTTATAAGGAATATCAGGACCAGGAAGCTTATACAGATCACTAAATTTGAAAATCCTTATCCACAGCTTGCCGGCATTCAGAAAGAGCTCGTCCGGTACAGAAGAAATGACAGTCTCGATCTTTCTTTCACTCTTTATCTTCCTGCAGGCTTTACCAGGGGAAATGACAAACCCTTGCCAACACTGCTCTGGGCTTATCCGCGTGAATTTAATGACCCTTCAACAGCAGGTCAGGTTAGTGGCTCGCCACATATGTTCACTAGGGTCAGTCCGGCATCTGCTCTGGTATACGTCACTCAGGGATATGCACTACTTATGGATGCTGCATTCCCCATTGTTGGTGCAGACGGAAAGGAACCCAACGACACATTTGTCGAACAGCTGACAGCAAATGCTGAAGCTGCAATAAACAAAGCAGTCGAAATGGGCGTCACAGATCCGAAAAGAGTTGCTGTTAGCGGACATTCTTACGGGGCTTTCATGACTGCCAATCTGCTGGCACACACCAGATTGTTCGCTGCAGGGATAGCTGAAAGCGGAGCATACAACCGAACCCTGACCCCCTTTGGCTTCCAGAATGAACGCAGGAACTACTGGGAAGCGCCTGATATTTATAACAGAATGTCTCCATTTATGAATTCTGATAAGGTTAAAGATCCCATACTGCTGATACATGGTCTGGCTGACAACAACAGCGGCACCTTTCCGATCCAGAGTGAACGGTTATACAGTGCACTTAAAGGATTCGGGGCGACAGTCAGGCTGGTTATGCTTCCCAATGAGAGTCATGGGTATGCTGCACGGGAGTCAATTTTACATAAACACCGGGAGGTTCTCAACTGGATGAACACCTATGTTAAAAATAAAAACTGATTGAAATTGTCTTACTCATGTACTTTCATTCTTCATAAAAGAAGCTTAAATTTGAGGTAGATTCGTTGCTGATCAGCAAACCCTTAAATTTAAAGCCATATGAGTAAGTACATTTATTTAACCTGCACCCCGGAAGCACTCGTTGCTTCGATGCTCCCTCCTGACGGATTTGGAATGTATCTCTCTACCGGTACCAAAAAACGGAACAAGGGCCAGACGATTTTTCTTGAGGTTGATCTTGGCCAGATTGAGAAGTTAATTGATATGGACAGCCTCAACAAAAGGTGTGTTCCCAAGGAAGATGGAAGCCCGAAAAGTTCTGTTTACCTTTCTGTATACAGAGTGCTGGAAACAATTCCCACATCAGCACTGAAAAGCCTCTACCTGACCACTGACCATGGTTGTATACTCGAACTGAAAAAAGCACCTTATGACAAAAGCAAAGAACCAAAGAATGCTCTCCATCTTTATCAGGAATTGTGTCCTGTCACTCCCCTGGTTGCAAGCGAACTTCCTCCTTCAGTATTCCTGAAAAGGCTGACTGACGGTACTATACCTATTGTCTTACCAAAACTGTTTTTTGTTGAACTTAAGCTCGGTGAGCTTGCAACAAATCCTCTTGGCGGTTCTGCCGAGCATTTACCCTATACAAATATCGGACACCTGAGAGATTGCCTGGAGATCCTCAGAGGCGAATATGATAAGCACATGAAGACCGTCCAGAGGATTTATTCAGGCACGATACTTTACAGGAAAATAGAAA
>CAZKMH010000515.1:0-3182 GCA_964553395.1 uncultured Rikenellaceae bacterium
GGCTCCCTGCCTCTCAATTTCTTTATGGACAGGTATCTTGATGCCTATGCAAACGAAATGAAGATATTCTGTGATGCGGTAATCAACAACAAACCGGTCCCGGTCGACGGTAATGATGGACTGATGTCTGTTATGATCGCGCTTGCTGCAAAAAAATCGCACCTCGGGAAGAGGCCGGTAAAACTGACAGAGATAGGTTAATCCCCGAACTTAAAATACAATGTCCCCTTAAGAGTTTCACCATCATAGATATTTTTCTGACTCTGCGGTCCTTCAGCATCAGCCATTGTGAACTTTGTTCCGACAGGACTGATTCCATGCAGAAATGAAATATTTCCCGGGGGGAACGGAGGATTCACCTCCCCTCTCGTCCCGGTCTGCCTGGTTGAAAACCTTGCAGCTTCAGGGGTAAAAAGGTGAAGGAACAAATCATCTGTTGCCGAAACAATTGTGACGGGCAACTCCCTGGTCTGTATCTCCACTGCATAAAAGTTTGAGTAATATCCTTTAAACTCAGGGTATTCCCACGATTGCCCTGTTATTGTATTGTTGTATTTCTTTTCATGGATCCCGAACTGTACCCCTTTTAAACGGTTTTTCCAGACATGATATGGTCCGTTCGCCAGTAATGTTGCCCCGGTAACCAGGTTCTCAGGATAGGAAAATGTAATCCCTGCGTAATCCATCATTCCGTCCGGAGTATAATCGTAATCAAGCTTCATCCATCCTCCCCTGAAAATTGTCCAGGTTGCATGGCATCCATTATTATAAATGAGTTCAACTTTATAGTCACCACCGCTGAAATAATCTTTCAATTCTTTAAATGCAGCGTTGAATCCTATGAACTGAAGTCCATCACTGAACGGGACCAATTTTCCGTTATTTTTGACAGTCGCAATAAGTCCGTTGCTTTTGTTAAATCTTACTTCTGTGTTACCTGTCGTAACAATAAGCGTACTGTAAGTTTCAGTAGCTACAATCTTATCCTGTCCTGTTTTCACGATCCGCGGAACAAATTCTTCCGGTGCAGTCAGATTCCACGACCATGTATTGATATTCCGTCCATATTGATCAGTTACTGTTAAATAGAGCACATCAAAGTTTTTCCAGTCATCAGGCAGTGGCATAGAAAGGCGTCCGCTTTCGCCCGGAGCAATATCCGGGGGGTTTATGATGCCCGATTTTTTAACCTGCTCAAAGTGTGGAAAGGATTTCTCATATTTCACAAGTTCAAACAAGTACTTGCATTTGTTCAGGTTTGTATATAAATACCTGTTTGTGACGGTAAATCTGCCCTTTGAATCAGGAGCAATTTCTCCCTGCCTGAACTGTACGGGAGACCAGATTTCCTTAACAGTATAGAAGCTGCCCTCTTTTTCGTGGTATGGGCCAAGAATCCCGTCGGGACCCCTGTTTTTTTCTGCATCGATTGAATCATTCAGATCTTTTCGTTCAACGCCCTCATCCGCAAAAACCCAGAGGAATGCACCGGCAGCCAGCGGTTTCGACATCATCAGGTTCCACTGATCATCAAGTCCGGCTCCGATCCCGCCGTCATATAATCCGTGAAGGAATTCTGTCGGAAAGAAAATTTCCTTTCCGTTAACCAATGCATTCTCAACATACTTATAACCCGGGTAATGTTTTGTATCAGTGCCATTTAAAATTGACCGTGGCTCAATGACCGTCCTTTTCTGCGGATCATAGAGAGCATAATCCTCTCTCACATCTTTATTATGACCACCCTCATTGCCATTAGCCCACAGGACAATTGAAGGGTGATTCACATCTCTATCGACCATTTGCTTAACAAGCCGGCGTGCAGTGGGAGTATCATAGAATTTCTGCCATCCGGCAAGCTCGTCGAGAACGAAAAGGCCAAGAGAATCACAAACATCGAGAAAATAATGGTCAGGCGGATAATGGCTCATCCTCACTGCATTCATATTCATATCTTTCATCAGGTTTACATCGTCAATAGCAAGCTGTTTGCTGCTTGTACGACCTGATGACGGCCAGAATGTATGCCGGCAGACACCTTTGAATATTATTTTCTGACCATTAACATAAATCCCGTCTTCAGGCCTGACCTCAACTGTCCGGAATCCGAATTTCTGAGTTATCTGATGCATCACATTTTCTCCTTTACCTATGCTTACAACAACCTCATGAAGGTTGGGAGATTCGGGATTCCATAAAGAGGGACCGGAAAATGTTCCTGTAATTGAAGCCTTTTCGGTACCGGGAATTAATTCTTTGACCACGGTTGATCCTAAAGGTTTTCCATCCGGTGTCAGTATCTGAGCTTTAACAAATACTGCTTTCCCCTTTCCTGCAGTGAAAACATCCAAATAAAAAGAACCGTCAGCTTTTGCGTCGATGGCAACCCTGTCGATGTACTGCCGGGGATGTGCTTCAAGATAGACCGGTCGGAATATGCCTCCGAAAACCCAGTAATCTGAAATGCGTTCTGCTCTGTTGACGCTCTCGTTGGCCGATTCCTTGCTTACTGTCACTTCCAGAAGATTCTTATTTTTATAATCCAGAAGTTCGGAAATATCGTACTTAAAGCGATAAAATGCACCCTGGTGAACCGGCCCTGCAGATTTCCCGTTGATTTTCACTTCGGTGTCGGTCATCGATCCTTCAAAGACTATGAAAACTGTTCTCTTTTTCCACTCCTTTGGAACAGAAAACTCGTGTTTATAAAGTCCCTGCTCATTGTCATTCTTATTAACGTTACCGTACAAATATGAGCCGAAGCCCTGCAATTCCCAGTTAGAGGGCACTTCAATTTTACTCCATTTACCGCTGTTGCGCCCGTGTGTACAATAGAAATCCCAACGGACCGTTTGGTCCTTATCCTTCCCCGACAGATAAATTATCCCGGTATTCTGGGCATTACCCGAAAAAAATATTAACAGAATGATAGATATCAGGCTTAGTCGTTTCATTTTATATGCATTTTACAGGCCTGCAATTTTGTAAAAAGAAGCCAATTGTTCAAAAATATTGTAACTTAAATCAGTTTCCCAATATAACCTTTATAATTTGCATGTCATGAACCCTAATCACAATCATTCCCTGAGTTAATAAAAAACAAGAAATTAATATATTTGTTTTCCAAACATACCATGTTTCAAAAACACAAATAAGCATGAATATAATTTACAAACATGGAG
>CAZKMH010000516.1:0-3174 GCA_964553395.1 uncultured Rikenellaceae bacterium
TGTATATTAACATTATAACACCTTTTTAATCTTTTTTATTAATATTATTATTGATTGCCGATAGTCATTTAATTATACTTAATTGTATCTCAATATATTACTTCCCATATTATGATTCTATTTTTTGAAAACAGCAGTAAGAATATTTTCGCAGTCGGGACAGCCGGAAAATGTGAGGAACAGGATATTGCGAAGCTATTATGGCTCTTTGGTGAAGCCAGGCTGACTGACAGGGAAAAACTGGACGGCGCCTTTATCGGACCCAGGAAAGAAATGGTGACACCATGGAGCACCAATGCTGTGGAAATAAGCCAGAATATGGGTATAAGGGGGATAAAAAGGATTGAACAATTTCAGGCAGTTATCGGAAAACCATCATGGGATCCGATGCTTCAGGCACTTTATGACGGGCTGGACCAGGATCTGTTCACAATCGATAAAACTCCGGAACCGGTAATACCCGTTGAAAACATAAGGGAATATAATATTAAAGAGGGTCTGGCTCTGAGCGATGAGGAAATAGAATATCTAAACGGTCTCAGCAGGAATATTGGAAGGAAATTAACTGACAGTGAGGTATTTGGTTTTTCACAGGTCAATTCAGAACATTGTCGTCATAAGATCTTTAACGGGACATTTGTCATCGACGGAAAGCTTAAGAAGCATTCTCTTTTTGAACTCATAAAGCTTACCACAAAAACTAATTTCAACAAGGTTGTCTCAGCATATAAGGACAACTGTGCATTTATTGATGGCCCAGTAATAGAACAATTTGCCCCGGCAACCCAGGACAAACCTGACTATTTCAGGATTAAGGATTATAAATCAGTTCTTGCCCTGAAAGCAGAAACGCATAATTTTCCGACTACAGTTGAACCATTCAACGGCGCATCAACCGGGACCGGTGGTGAAATAAGGGACCGGATCGCAGGGGGAAAAGGTGCTTTTCCGGTTGCAGGAACTGCTGTATATATGACATCTTATCCACGGCCTGACGGGGGACGCCCATGGGAAAAAGCTACAAAAGAACGTCCATGGTTATATCATTCGCCGTTGGATATCCTTATAAAAGCATCAAACGGCGCAAGTGATTTCGGTAATAAATTCGGACAGCCGCTTATATGCGGTTCACTCTTTACATTTGAACATTTCGAAAACCAGAAACAATACGGTTACGATAAAGTAATAATGCTTGCGGGAGGGATAGGTACGGGGAAAAAAGACGATAGTGAAAAGGGTATTCCTGAAAAGGGCGATATTATTGTACTCCTGGGCGGAGATAACTACAGGATAGGAATGGGAGGAAGTGCCGTATCTTCGGTTGATACAGGGGAATTTGACAGTTCCATTGAACTTAACGCTGTACAGCGGGCGAATCCTGAAATGCAGAAAAGGATTTACAATGCTATAAGAGCATTGAGTGAAATGGATGGAAGTCCTGTTATCTCCATTCACGACCACGGGGCGGGAGGTCATCTGAACTGCCTCTCAGAACTTGTCGAGGCAACCGGCGGCAGGATTGATATCAGCAAGCTTCCGGTAGGCGATCCAACCCTTTCTGCCAGGGAGATCATCGGAAACGAATCTCAGGAACGGATCGGTCTGGTTATGAAAAGAGCAGATACCGGATTGCTGGCCAGGATAGCTGAAAGAGAACGTGCACCGGTCTATCTCATTGGTGAAATCACCGGAGATCACCAGTTTACACTAGTCAATCCGGAAACAGGAGAAAAGCCGGTTGATCTAAAACTGGAGTCGCTTTTTGGCAATCCTCCCAGAACAATAATGAAAGATGTTACTGTAAACTCTCCATACAGAAAGGTGGAATATGATTCTTCTAAAATTGTGGAATATGCAGAAATGGTCCTCCGAATAGAAGAGGTTGCCTGCAAAGACTGGCTCACAAATAAAGCAGACAGATCTGTTACCGGCAGGGTAGCCAAACAACAGTGCGCCGGTCCCCTTCAGTTGCCACTGAACAATCTCGGAGCCATTGCGCTTGATTACAGGGGGAAATTTGGTATGGCTATCTCGATCGGTAATGCTCCTGCTGCAGGACTGGTGGATCCGGCTGCAGGTTCTGTTCTCTCAATAGCTGAGGCACTTACCAATATAATCTGGGCTCCCCTGTCAGATAAGCTGAAAAGTGTCTCATTGTCAGCAAACTGGACATGGCCTTGCAGAAACCCGGGAGAGGATTCGAGATTGTACGAAGCGGTAAAAGCAGCCAGCGATTTTGCTATTGCTCTGGGGATAAATATTCCGACCGGGAAAGATAGTCTTTCCATGACTCAGAAATACAGGGACCAGGTTGTCATATCCCCGGGAACGGTGATAATTTCGGCAACAGGTGAGGTAAATGACATCAGGAAAATTGTCGAACCCGTTCTGGTCAATGACCAGGATACAACTTTGATTTACATTGACATGAGCCGGGATTCATTTAAGCTTGGCGGAAGCAGCTTTGCCCAGATCCTCAACAGGCTCGGTGATGAAGTTCCGGTTGTCAGGGATCCTGCATATTTTGCCCTGGTCTTCAATACTGTACAGGATCTGGTATATGAATATAAGATTCTCTCGGGTCATGATATTTCTGCAGGCGGAATGTTAACCACTCTTCTTGAAATGTGCTTTTCAAATCTTCATGGAGGAATAACGGTAAACCTTTCAGCAATTGAAGAAAAGGATACATTAAAGATCCTTTTAAGTCAGAATCCGGGAATAATAATTCAGGTCAGGGATCTGAATTCAATAAATGATATCCTCAATAAAAATGGTATATCATTTATTCCCATCGGACACCCTGTAAATGAAAGGTCACTTACTGTAATAAATGGTGACTATTCCGTGAAATTTGATATTGACGGGCTTCGTGACAAATGGTTCAGCAGCTCTTATCTTCTCGACAGGATGCAGACTGCCAATGACCTCGCAGATGAAAGATATAACAGTTATTCACAGCATGGGCTGGAGCTGAATCCGGGGGACTTTCCCGGTTCGTTCAGATCTCTGGGAATATCTCCTTCAAGAAACAGGAAGAGTGGTATCAGGGCGGCTATCATCAGGGAAAAAGGTGTTAATGGGGACCGGGAGATGGCTTATGTTCTGTATCTGGCTGGCTTCGATGTCAGGGATGTTCATATGACGGATCTTATATCAGGAAGGGAAACCCTT